>NZ_RZQI01000508.1:0-4402 GCF_003998335.1 Mesorhizobium sp. M7A.F.Ca.CA.002.05.1.1
GCTTCCTCGACCATGTGCCGGGCTGCTTCGTCTTCCTCGGCAATGGCGAGGGCTCGGCGCCGCTGCACAATTCCAGCTACGATTTCGACGATGACGGGCTGTTGTTCGGCACGAATTTCCATGTCGCGCTGGTCAGGCAACAATTGGGCGGCGAGGCGGGAAGATGAAGGAGATTGCCGGGATGCTGGCCAGGACAAGCTTGTGACGGACCGGCGACCGATAGGGCAGTGCGCCTCGGTACGCTTTTAACAAAGATAATCCCCCGATGACGCAGGGGAAAGACTCAGCTAGCCTTACCTGTGCGGCGGACCTAATTATCCGCTTGGCCGGCGCTTCACTCCTCCCAAGCGGCGCCGGCCTTCTTCTCCAAAAAGTCCGTCCGGGACGCCACAGCGGGTTGCGGCAGCACGCGAACCCCGCAAAACGCCAAGTTCCGCCTCCGGTTGCCTCAAGAATGCATCGGGGAGCGCTGGCGAAACCGCCCTCCATCTTCGACTGCGCGCGTGGACGATTGGCAAGGGAACCAAAGGCGGTTTCCCCGGTTGGTTCTACTCCAAAGGAGTGTTGCACTATGTTCCGTCTGCTCGTCGCCGGCGCCTTCGCCTATGTCACTTATCGTATCGCCAGGAAGATGGTCGAAAACGTGCCCGATACGGTCGACCCGCTGCTGTTGCCGCCGTCGCAATATGATCGCGAGACCTTGCGGCGGCAGTCGGCCGACATGGGTGTCGATCCGCAACGCTAAAGACACGGATGTCGCACTTCGGCCTGTCACGAGGCCAGCCCCGCATCGATATTGCGAACAAAGCAGAAACGATGCTTGATGGGGGATGAACCTCGCCACTGCTGATTCGACCTTTCGGGACCCGACCGTCCAGCCTGCCTATCTCGCCCGGCTCAACGATGCCCAGCGCCAGGCAGTCGAGCACGGCGACGGCCAGATAGCCGGTCCGCTGCTGGTCATTGCCGGCGCCGGTTCGGGCAAGACCAACACGCTAGCTCACCGCGTCGCCCATCTGGTCGTCAAGGGGGCCGACCCGCGCCGCATCCTGCTGATGACGTTCTCGCGCCGCGCCGCGTCCGAAATGGCCAGGCGCGTCGAGCGTATCGCCGGCGAAGTGCTCGGCCGCGATGCAGCTGTCATCACCGATGCGCTGACCTGGGCGGGAACCTTTCACGGCATCGGCGCGCGGCTGCTTCGCGACTATGCGCTGGAGATCGGCCTCGACCCTGCCTTCACCATCCATGATCGCGAGGATTCCGCGGACCTGATGAATCTGGTCCGCCACGAACTCGGCTTCTCGAAGACGGAAGCGCGTTTCCCCACCAAGGGAACCTGCCTTGCCATCTATTCGCGCGCCGTCAACGCACAGGCGCCGCTCAACGAGGTGTTGGGTTCCGCCTTTCCCTGGTGCGCCGGTTGGGCCGAGCAGCTGAAACAATTGTTCGCCGGTTATGTCGAGGCCAAGCAGGCGCAAAACGTGCTCGATTACGACGATTTGCTGCTCTACTGGGCGCAGATGGCGGCGGAGCCCGAGATAGCAGCGCATCTGGGCGGGCGTTTCGACCATGTGCTGGTCGACGAATACCAGGACACAAATCGCCTGCAGGCTTCGATCCTCATGGCACTGAAACCCGACGGCGCCGGGCTGACGGTGGTGGGCGACGATGCGCAGTCGATCTATTCGTTCCGCGCCGCCGAGGTGCGCAACATCCTCGACTTCCCCAACCAGTTCGCGCAAGCCGCCGACGTCGTGATGCTGGAGCGCAATTACCGCTCGACCGAAACCATCCTGGCGGCCGCCAATGCGGTGATCGGCGAAGCCTCGGAGCGCTTCACCAAGAACCTGTGGTCGGAGCGCAAGTCGACCGACAGGCCAAAACTGGTGACCGTGCGCGACGAGGTCGAGCAGGCCAATTTCGTCTGCGATACCATCCTGGCCGAGCGCGAGGCCGGCACGGCACTGAAATCGCAGGCGGTGCTGTTTCGCGCCTCGCACCACAGCGGCCCGCTGGAGATCGAGCTGACGCGGCGCAACATTCCCTTCGTCAAGTTCGGCGGCTTGAAATTTCTCGATGCCGCTCACGTCAAGGATGTGCTGGCGGTGCTGCGCTTTGCCGAAAACCCGCGCGACCGGGTCGCCGGCTTCCGCGTGCTGCAGCTGATGCCGGGCATCGGCCCTTCGGCTGCCGCGCAGATCGTCGAGACCATGACGACGGCGCTGGACGAGGCGATGGGGCTGGCCGGCTGGCGTCCGCCGCAACGCGCCGCCGATGACTGGCCGGGCTTCGTCTCGCTCTATTCCGGCCTGCGCGCCGGCGCCAAATGGCCTGCTGATCTCGAACAGATCAGGCTGTGGTACGAGCCGCATCTGGAGCGCATCCACGAGGATGCAACGACGCGCCGCGCCGATCTCTTGCAACTCGAGCAGATCGGCTCGGGCTACGCCTCGCGCGAACGCTTCCTGACAGAACTGACGCTCGATCCGCCGGACGCCACCAGCGACCAGGCCGGGCCGCCGCATCGCGACGAGGACTATCTGATCCTGTCGACCATCCATTCGGCCAAGGGCCAGGAATGGAAGAACGTCTTCGTGCTCAACACGGTCGACGGCTGTATCCCGGCCGATCTCGGCGTCGGCACCAAGGAGGACATCGAGGAGGAGCGCCGGCTGCTTTACGTGGCGATGACGCGAGCCAAGGACAATCTCAACCTGGTCATGCCGCAACGCTTCTTTCCGCACGGCCAGGCGGCGCGCGGCGACCGCCATCTCTATGCCTCGCGCACCCGCTTCATCCCGGCTTCGATCCTGGCTGCGTTCCAGCAGGTGTCCTGGCCGAGCGCACAGGCGGCACAGGGCAGGGCGGCTCGGCCGGAGGTGCGCGTCGACATCGGCGCGCGCATGCGCGGCATGTGGAAATAGCTGCGGGATAGCGCCCCATGTTGAAACCACCGGTCAGGGTCGCCATAGCGGGTGCGCTGGGCCGCATGGGCCGCGGGATGGCGTCCGCCATGCAGGGCGACGCGCGGCTGGCGCTCGCCGCCCGCTTCCACCGGCCGGGCAGTATCGGCGAAGGGCTGGTGAGCCGCGACGAGGCGCTTGCCGTGGCCGACCTGGTCATCGACTTCACCACGCCGGCTGCCTCGGCTGATCTGGCCAGCATTTGCGCCGAGCGCGGCGGGCCGTCCCTGGTCATCGGGTCGACGGGCTTCGATGCTGCTGAATTGGCTGCTATCGCCGACGCCGCGAAAACGATTGCCATCGTGCGCTCCGGCAGCTTTTCGCTCGGGCTCAACATGCTGGTCGGGCTGGTCGAGCAGGCGGCGCGGGCACTCGATCCCGATGACTGGGACGTGGAGATTGTCGAGGCACACCATCGCCACAAGGTCGATGCGCCATCGGGGACGGCGTTGATGCTGGGGCATGCCGTAGCCGGCGGACGCGGCATCGACCTGGACACGGTCGCAAGGCTTGCACGCGACGGCGTCATCGGCGCGCGGCCGACCGGCGAGATTGGCTTTGCGGTGCTGCGTGGCGGCAGCATCATCGGCGAACACAGCGTCAGCTTCTGCGCCGAGGGCGAGACCTTGACCTTGTCGCATGCAGCCGGCGACCGCGTCATGTTCGCACGCGGCGCCATCGCCGCCGCGCTCTGGCTCGAGGGACGCCCGCCAGGCGAATATGACATGCGCGACGTGCTGGGCATGACCGGCCTATAGCGGCCGGTTTGTCGTCCCGGTTGGACGTACGCACCCATATCTCGTCCACCTCCGCACCGAAAAAAGAACGCTGGAGGGGTCAGGTCTCTTCAAACCGAACCGTTCGGTTCGATTTCTGTTGACGGACTGTATAGCAGATGGTGAACGCTGGCCTGGTTGTCGGCCTCGGATAGTGGGAGAAGAATCTCACTAAAGATTTGATTTCGAACAATAAAATTATGACCGCCGGGGGCCTGTGCCAAATTTCAAGGCCCGGATTCAAGCTGCGGAGGAACATCTTCGTGATTGGAATCCGCGGCAGGGCAAACCCATCTCGGGGTGGTCCGAGCGACGCGAAATTCCTCCCAAGGGCACGCCACCAGACGGACAGAACAAAGAAATACTGGAGTAACTAAAATGACCAAGATCGCTCTTACCGCCGCCGCCATCCTCGTTGCCACGGGGACTGCTTTTGCCGGCAGCGACAACTATGGCTCGGCCAACGCCAATCAGCCTGCCGTCACTGTCGACCATTCGGTCACCGCTTCGACCTCGAAGTCGACACAGACCGTTCAGGCCCGAGCGTCGCAGGGCGCTGACCGCAATCTCTTCGGCCGCTAATCGCGACTGCCGATATCAACCCAATCTTGAATTCAGGAGTAAATAAAGTGACCAAGATCGCTCTTACCGCCGCCGCCATCC
>NZ_RZQI01000509.1:0-4395 GCF_003998335.1 Mesorhizobium sp. M7A.F.Ca.CA.002.05.1.1
GACTGCGGGCGGTCGAGCACCGCGTTCGTCTTGCCGCGCTCGACGATCTTGCCGTCATGCATGACCAGCACCTCGTCCGTGATGGCGCGGGCGACGGTCAAATCATGGGTGATGAAGAGATAGGCGATGCCGAGCTTCTGGTTGAGCTCGGCGAACAAATCGAGGATTTGGGCGCGGATCGAGACGTCGAGCGCCGAAACCGGTTCGTCGGCGACGACCAGCTTGGGGCGGGTGATGATGGCGCGGGCGATCGACAGGCGCTGGCGCTGGCCGCCGGAAAATTCATGCGGGTATTTGTCCATGTCGCTGATGCCGAGGCCGACTTCGTGCAGCGCATGCGCCACCATTTCGCGGCGCTCGGTGCGTGTCGGCTGCTTCTCCAGCACATGCAGGGGTTCGGCGACTAGTTTTTCGACCTTCTGACGCGGGTCGAAGGATCCGTAGGGATCCTGGAAAACGACCTGCATGTCACGGCGAGCCGGCTTCAGCTCGGCTTCGCTTTTGCCGGTGATGGTCTCGCCGCGAAACCGGATCGAGCCCGATGTCGGCCGATCCAGCGCCAGGATCATGCGGGCGAGCGTTGACTTGCCGCAGCCGGATCTGCCGACCAGCGCCACTGACTGACCCGGCGCCATCGACAGCGAGACATCGTCGACGGCGCGGATGCCAGGCGCGCGTTTGAACAATGAGGTGCGCCGTCCGGGATAGTCGCGTGTCACGCTTTCGACCTGAAGCAAAGGTCGGCTCGTCTCGATGCCATGCGGCCTGGCGCGCGCCGGCACATGCATCGAGGCCTGCGCCAGCTGGCGCGTGTAGGGATGGAACTGTTCGGACAGCGTGCGCGCAGTGTCGCCGGCTTCCATAACCTCGCCGCGGCGCAGGATAGTGATGCGGTCCGCCATCTCGGTCACCACGGCGAGGTCGTGCGAGATCAGGAGCAGGCCCATGCGGCTCTCGGCGACGAGGTCGCGCAAGAGGTCGAGGATCTGCGCCTGCAGCACCACGTCGAGCGCCGTCGTCGGCTCGTCGGCGACCAGCAGCTTCGGCTTCAGCGCGCAGGCGATGGCGATGACGACGCGCTGGCGCTGGCCACCGGACAGTTCATGCGGATAGCGCGACATTGGGAATTTCGCTTCGGGGAGGCCGACGCGGTCGAGCATTTTTCGCGCCCGGTCTTCGGCCTCGGCGCGGCTGGCCTTGGTGTGCCAGCGTATGCCTTCGGCAACCTGTTCGCCGATGGTCTTGACCGGATTGAGCGCCGTCATCGGTTCCTGGAAGACCATGCCGATGTCGTCGCCGCGCAGCGCGCACATCTGATCCTCGGTTGCCGCGAGGATGTCGATGCCGTCGAATGTGACGCGTCCGGTGGCGCGCGCGGCATGGGGCAGAAGCTGCATCACCGTCAGCGCGGTCATCGACTTGCCCGAGCCGGATTCGCCGACCAAACCCATCACCTCGCCGGGCGCGACGGAAAGCTCCATTCCTTTAAGGATCTGCGTGTCGCCGATGGTCAGCGACAGGTTCTCGATGTCGAGCAGGCTCATCGCTGCCGCCGCGATTTCGGATCGAGGATGTCGGCGATGCCGTCGCCCAGGAGGTTCAGCCCCAGCACGGCGACAACGATCGCCATGCCCGGAAAGATCGCCATCCATGGCGCCACCACCATGCGGGTCTGCGCGTCGAACAGCATGCGGCCCCAGCTCGGCATTGGCGGTTGCGCGCCAAGGCCGAGATAGGAAAGCCCGGCCTCGGCTAGGATGCCCAGCGCGAACTGGATGGTGCCTTGCACCAGGAGCAGCGTGGCGATGTTGGGCAGCACATGTTCGATTGTGATCTGCGTGCTGCTCTTGCCGGCGGCGCGCGCGGCCAGAATGAACTCGCGCGGCCAGATCGCCAGCGCGCCGGCCCGGGCGACACGGGCAAAGACCGGGATGTTGAAGATGCCGATGGCGATGATGGCGTTGATCGCGCCTGGCCCGAAGATGGCGGTGATCATGATCGCCGACAGCAAAGCCGGGAAGGCGAAGACGAGGTCGTTCAGCCGCATCAGTGCCTCGTCGACGAGGCCGCCGCGTGCCGCCGCAAAGGCGCCGAGCGGCACGCCGACCCCCATGCCGATGCCGACCGCGACCAGCGCCACGGCAATCGAATTGCGGGCCCCGACCATGACCATCGACAGAATGTCGCGGCCGAAATGGTCGGTGCCGAACCAGTGCGCCAGCGAGGGTGCCTGCGTCTTGTCCGATATCACCAGTTTGGTGACGTCGTAGGGCGTCCAGCCATAAGAGACTACAGCCATTGCCAGGATCAGCAGCGTGATGACGAAACCGGCCACGAAGGCGGTATTCCTGAACGCCTTGCCCAGGATGTTGCCAAACGTCTCTTCTGACATCTCGATTTGCAGTGTCATTGCCGGCTTCTCAAGCGCGGATCGACAACCGCATAGGAAAGGTCGACGAGGAGGTTGACGGCGATGACGGCGGCGACCAGCAGCATGACGACGCTTTCGACGACGATCAGATCGCGCTGGGTGATGGCCTGGAACACCAGCCTGCCGAGGCCGGGCAGGTAAAAGACATTCTCAATGATGATGGTGCCGGCAAGCAGGAAGGCAAACTGCAGGCCCAGAATGGTCAGCACCGGGATCATGGCGTTGCGCAGTGCATGCCGCCACAAGACTGCGCGATAGGGCAGGCCCTTGGCGCGGGCGGTGCGGATATAGTCCTCGTTCAGCACCTCGATCAGCGCCGAGCGGGTGACGCGCGCCAGGATCGCGGCTTGCGGCAAGGCAAGTGCGACCGCCGGCAGCAGCAGCGATTTCAAGGCTGGCCAGATGCCAGCACTCCAGCCGGGAAACCCACCGGCGGGGACCAGCCGCAGCCAGACGGCGAAGACATAGATCAGCATCAGCGCGAACCAGAAATTGGGCACGGCAACGCCAAGCTGTGCGGCGCCCATGGAAATCGTGTCACCGGCGCGTCCACGCCGGCTGGCGGAAAACAGGCCAACGGGAATCGCGATGATGGTGGAGAGCGCAAGCGCAATCAGCGCCAGCGGCAGCGAGACGGCAAGCCGCTCGCGCACCAGATCGATGACCGGCACCGAATAGGTGTAGGAGCGGCCGAAATCGAGACTGAGCAGGCCGCCGGCCCATTGCAGGTAGCGCAAGGCCAGCGGCGCGTTGAGGCCCATCTGGTTGCGCAGCAGCTCGACCTGATCGGCACTGGCGTTCAGGCCCAGCATCAGCCGCGCCGGATCGCCGGGCAGGATCTCCAGGACGGCGAACACCACCATGGAAGCCAGCACCAGCGTGGCGAGCGCGACGGCGAAGCGTTTTAGGAGGTAGGCGGTCATGGAAGGTGGGGGATCACTCGCTCCACTTCACCTTGGTCAAATCATTGGCCTGGATCGGGGCGTTTTCCCACAGGCCTTGCAGCTTGGCGTCCCAGACGCCGACCTTGGGCAGTTCGTAGAGGAAGCCGACCACGGCATCGTCCGCCAGGATCTTCTGTGCCTGCCCCAGCAATTCCTTGCGCTTGGCTTCGTCGGAGGTGACGCCGAGATCGGCAATCACCTTGTCGAAGGCCGGGTTGTCGTAGTTGAAGTAATAGTCCTTGCGCGAATAGATATCGATGTCGTTGGGCTCGGTGTGGGAGACGATGGTCAGGTCGTAATCCTTCTTGGTGAACACCTGATCCAGCCACTGCGCCCATTCGACCGGGATGATCTCCAGATCGATGCCGACGTCGCGAAGTTGTGAGGCTATGATTTCGCCACCGAGGCGGGCATAGGCGGGCGGCGGCAGTTTCAGCGTCGCCTTGAAGCCGTTTTCGAGGCCTGCCTCTTTCAGCAATTCCTTGGCCTTGGCGACATCATGCTGGTAGCGGCCGGTGAGGTCGACATAATCCTTGCTGGCCGGCGACATGTGCGAGCCGATCGGCTGGCCGAGGCCGGCCGAGGCGCCGTCGATGATCGCCTTGCGATCGAGCGCGTAGGAGATCGCCTGCCTCACCTGCAACTTGTCGAAAGGAGGCTTCTTGTTGTTGATCGACAGGATGGTCTCACCCTCGGTCGAGCCGATCACCACCTTGAAGCGCGGATCGTCCTTGATCTGCGCGAGGCTGTCGGCATCGAAGAACGGGAAAGCCTGGATGTCGCCGGAAAGCAGGGCCGGCACATAGGCCGCGGCATCGGGCACGATGCGGAATTCGGCCTTGTCGAGGGACGCCGGTGTGCCCCAGTAATTGTCCGATTTGACCAGCGTGATCGACGATCCCTTGGCCCAGCTCTGGAACTTGAACGGGCCGGTGCCGATCGGTTTCTCCTTGTTGGTCTCTGCCGATTCCGGCGCCACGATCACCGCGTCACCCCAGCCCATATTGTAGAGGAAGGATC
>NZ_RZQI01000510.1:0-4383 GCF_003998335.1 Mesorhizobium sp. M7A.F.Ca.CA.002.05.1.1
GCCGTGATCTTGGTCGAGGAATGCAGCGGAGCAGAATTCTGCACCGCAGCAGCGCTTTGAAGTCGCGGCATGGATCCTGGGGTCTGCGCCGCGTCGCTGCGCTCCTTGCTTCGCCCCAGGATGACGAAGCGATGTGCATTTCCGCCAAGCCATCAACGCAAGCACGTCCGACCCATCAAAACTTCGGCAGCGGAGGAGTTGACGATTACTTCCCCAGCTCGACCGACCGCAGCCGCGCAGCCTCCACCGCCTCTGTGAGAAGGCGCGTCAGCCGGTGCTCGCCCATCAGCACGGCCAGCGCCGCGGCCGTCGTGCCGTTGGGGCTGGTGACCTGCTGGCGCAGCACGCCCGGTTCCTCGCCGCTTTCGGCGGCGAGCGAGGCGGCGCCATAGACTGTCTGCATGGCGAGCAGCTTGGCGGTCGCCGTTGGCAGCCCGGCCTTCTCGGCGGCCACGGTCAGCGCTTCGATGAAATGGAAGATGTAGGCCGGCCCAGATCCGGAGACGGCGGTCACCGCATCCATCAGGCCCTCGTCGTCGATGGTGGCCACTTCGCCGCTCGCCGACAAAAGATCGGCGACGAAACGCTTGGTGTCATCCGACACGAGCTTGTTGGAGAACACCACCATCATGCCCTTGCCGATTGCCGCGGGTGTGTTGGGCATGCAGCGCACGATCGGCGCGCGGCTGCCGAGGATTTCCTCGAAGGTGTTGGCCGGCGTGCCGGCGGCGATGCTGACGAAGGTGGTGCGGCCATCGCCGAAACGCTTGTAGGCGGAGGTGACATCGCGGATCACCTGCGGCTTCACCGCGATGACGACGAGATCGGGCACGGCATCGGCCGGGATGCTGCCGGCATCGGCTGATGTCGCGCAGCCCAGCGTGGCCGCGCGATTGCGCAGATCGGCATTGGGCTCGACCACGAAAACCGCCGATGGCGCAAGCTTACCGGATTTCAGCCAGCCTGAGAGCATGGCGTAACCCATATTGCCGCAGCCGGCGAGAACAAGCCTGATCGTCATCAAAAGCCCTCCGAAGGAAGGCTTTCACATAGACGCTGGCGCTTCCCCGGGGAAGCCCCCGTCAGGAGGAACGGAAAGATCGCGAGCCGCGATCGGGATCGCGCACTGCCATCGGCCGCAGCGAGACTTGCCTGAGGCCAAATACGCCGAGCACGAAGAACAGCCAGACCGGGTCGCCGCGATGGAAGAAGAAGCTTTCGAGAAAAGCGTTCAGCGCCGTGAACAGCACCACCATCATGAAGAAGTCACCGAGAAAAATGTTTTCCCTGCGCAACGGAATGCGCATGTAGTCGCGCAGCGGCGCGATGAGGAAAGTGTAGACCGCCACGCAGAGTGCCGGAATGCCCATCAGCACGGCGATGTCGAGGTAGCCGTCATGGCCGTGCACGATGGTCCGGATGTCCCACGGCCGGTCGAAGGGCTGGTCCTGGTTGAGCAGCAAGGGCGTGCCCCAGAAGCTCTCATAGCCGTAACCGGTCCATGGCTTCTTCGCGAGCATGCTGCCGGCGAACTCCCACAGCGTCGTGCGGCCCGTATAGGTCATGTCCGGGAAATAGATCGCCGCGAGATGTTTTATCGGCGGCAGGAATACGATGCCCAGCGTGCCGACCGCTGTCGCGACGATCGCCAGCGCAAACAGGATCGGCGTGCCGAGCCGCATGCCGATCAGGCTCGGGAACATGACGATCAGGATCGAGAACGGCACCAGGCCGGCTGTCGTCTTGGAGCCGGTGTGCAGCATGAAGATCATCGCAGCGAAGAAGATCCCGGCACCCCAGTAGCGCTGTCCGCGCCGGTAGAGATAGAGGCCCGCGAAGCTGAGGCAGGCCATGATCGGCCCGGCGATGTTCTTGTGGGTGAACACGCCGCGCCACAGGCCGGCATGCTCAGGCTCCTGCGAGTCGGCGGTGTGCATCGCCTCATGCGGAAAAACGATGAGCCCGAGATAGGAAAGGCCCATGACCACGACGGCGGTGAAGATGATCACCTTCGAGAAGGCTTCGGCGTCGCGAGGCAGCACCAGGATCGTCGCCATCGTCAGGATGCCGATCAGGGTGAAGGAGGCGGCGCGCATGGCCGAAGGCGGATCGGTCGACAGGATCACCGAGAGGAAAAAGAAGCCCAGCATCAGCATCCAGGACGGGCTGAGCAGCGAGCGCACCACACGCGGATCGGCAAAGGCCATCAGCGAGAAGATCGACATGGCGCCGAGCGAACCGAAGCCAAGCTGGTTGACGATGTCGCCGCCTTGACCGGCGAGTTCTGCGCCGCCCGGCTGGAACGGCCGGAAGGACACCATGATGACGGTCAACAGCAGCGCGGCAATGGCGGTGGCCACGCCTTCGCGCGTGAACGCGGCGCTGAGCGGCGCGCGCTCAGTTTTTCTCAGGCTGGCGATATTGCTCATTGGCATATCCGAATTCGGCCAGCACGCGGCCCAGCGCCACATGGACAGGGTAGATGGCGATATCAGGCGATCCGGTCCGCGCCAGCCGGATCAGGCCGCGAAGCGGCGAGGCGGCAAGCAGTGCCAGGCTCTTCAGCAACACCTTGGCGCCGGCCAGCGGTGTGCCGGCGCGCTTCTTCTTTTCGACCAGTGTCGAGATGACACCGTTGCGCAGGCTGCGGGCCCGGATCCAGTCGGCTTCGATACGCCGGGCCGGGACGGTTTCATGCACCTTGGCCTCGGCGCACCAGCCCAGCACAAAGCCCTTTTGCGCCGACCGGCTGAGAAAGTCGGAATCGCCGCCGCCCATGAAGTTGAATCTGAGATCGAGAAAGGGTGGACCCATGGCGATCAGCACGTTGCGCCCGACCAGAAGATTGCCGGACGAATAGAGCGCCGGCACCCGCCCGGTTGCCCGATAAGGCGGCGCGAACACCGGATGCTCGGCCCATCGCGCATGGGCGGGGTCGGCAAACACGGGCACCTGCGGGCCGCCGACAATATCGGCACTGAGCGTTTCGGCAGCCCGGCACATCCGTTCCAGCCACTGCGGATCGGCGATCTCGTCATCGTCGATGACCAGCAGATGCCTGAAGTTCGGGAATTGCAGGATGGCTGTCTGCCAGCCGGCATTGTAGGCGCTGCAATTGCCGCGCTCATGCGCGATGATGACCAGGCCCGACATTTCGCCCCGCTCGAACAGCGGCAGCGCTGCCTTGGCGCCGGCCCGCGCCTCGGCTTCGTTCTCCATGACGATCACGGCAAAGCGCCTGCCGGTTTGCTGCGCTCGCAGCGACGCCAGCGTTTCCAGCACCTGCTCGGGACGCTTGAAGGTCGGCAAGGTGACGACGGCTTCGACGGCCTCGACGTCAAGCCGCGGCGTGCGTCCCGCGACCGATACCGAACCGTCCGATGGCAAAGGGATCATCCGTGTCCAGCCACATGGTGAGTTGGGCTCTGGTAGCACCGCGGTTGATAAGGTTTCGTTAATCACCTTGCACGGAGAACGCCTGCAAGCAGAGGCTTTCGGCCGTCGAATGTGCTCGCTTAATCAAGGGTTCACCGCGCTTTGCTACCGGCTACACCACTGGATAGGTGAGATGCATCTACTGTTCGCCACATCGATCGTGCCCGACGGTGCTCTCGCCTCGGGCTACGAGATCGCAAACGCTGCGATCATCGCCGCCCTGCGGCGCGCTGGCGTGCGCGTAACCGTCATTGGTTTCACCTGGCCGGGGAAACCCGCGGCCGACCCCGAAAACACCGTGGTGCTGGGTGCCATCGACGTGCGCACGGACAATGCCTCCGCGCGGCAGAAGCTGGCCTGGGTCGGCAAGGCGCTGCTTTCGGGCCTCACCTTCGCCTCGGTCAAGCTGCGCGCCGTGTCCGACAGCGATGTTCTCGCTGCCATCGAGCAAGCTGGACCGGTTGACGGCTACGTGCTGAATTCCGTGCAGTTCGCCGGCGCCTTCGAAAAGCTGTTCACCGAGCGGCCTTCGATCTTCGTTGCCCACAATGTCGAGTATCTTTCGGCGCGGGAGAACGCCGCTGCCGCCGGCAGCCTCTTCCAGCGCCTGCTGTTTCGTCGTGAGGCGAGGTTGCTCAAGGCCGTCGAAGAGCGTGTCTGCCGCCGGGCGCGCTTCGTCTTCACCCTGGCCGAGGAAGACCGCGCCGCACTCGGTGTCGCCTCCGACAACCGCTCGGCGGTGCTGCCGCTGGTGACCGGTGCCCAGGCGCCAACCCTGAAAGGCCCGCGCCGCATCGACTGCGACGCGGCCCTGATCGGCACCTGGACCTGGCAGCCGAACCGCATCGGCCTCGACTGGTTCCTGGACAAGGTGGTGCCGCATCTGCGGCCCGATTTCCGCATCCGCATCGCAGGCCACATGCCTTCGGGCGTCGCCTCGAAGCATCC
>NZ_RZQI01000050.1:0-13788 GCF_003998335.1 Mesorhizobium sp. M7A.F.Ca.CA.002.05.1.1
CTCCCCGGCCGCGACCAGCACGGCGCTGTCGAAAAGCGGCATGAAACCGGCGGTGATCTGGTGCGCAGCAGTCATGCTCATTCGTCCTCCGGCGGCCCCAGCAGCCCGGCGGCAGTCACCAGGCTCTGGGCGATGTCGCCGATCTTGCGGTTCTGGTTCATCGCCGTCTTGCGCAGCAGCGTGTAGGCCGCCTCTTCGGAGAGGCCGCGCGACTTCATCAATATGCCCTTGGCACGATCGATCACCTTACGGCTCTCTAGCTCGCCGCGAACCTCTTCCAGTTCGCGCGCCATGCGCGAAAAAGCGTTGAAGCGGCTTACCGCCATGTCGAGGATCGGCTTGACGCGCTCTTGCCGCAGACCGTCGACGACATAGGCCGAAACGCCGGCATCGACCGCCGCCTCGATCGAGGCCTGATCGGAGCGGTCGACGAACATGGCGATCGGCCGTTTCACGGCGCGCGACAGCTGGAACATGTTTTCCAGCATGTCGCGGTTCGGATTCTCGAGATCGATGACGATGACATCGGGCTCGATCTCGGCGATCCGCCGCGCAATGCCGGTCACGTCATGGATGACGGTGACTCGCTCATGGCCGGCCTCGCGCAATCCCGCCTCGATGATCGCGGCGCGGATGCGGTTTTCATCGATCACCAGGACGGCGAGTGCGGTTCGAACCATGCCTGCATTGTGACCAAGCGAAGGAATTGTGCAATGCAGTATGGTTGAACAACCCGATATTCGCTGACCGGGCCGCCGGCGTCTAATCCGCCGCCAACGCCGTGACCTCGCGGCGGAAGGGCAGTGCGTCGCCGATATCGGCTTCGTCCAGCTCGCGGGCGAAACGGTGGCCGGCGTAGGTTGCCCAGGCGATCGGACCCGGCGCCCCGGCATCGCCGATGATTTTGATCGAGCGGATGCCGCTATCGGCCCATTGATCTCGCCGCGCCTTCAGTTCGCACCAGACGCCATCGTCCTGTTGGCGCGACGTCACGAGCACGACGGCGTCCGCGGCGAAGTCGCGTTGGCTGCCCGTATAGGCGCACGCAGTGGCACCCCCCCCCGCCACGATGCGGGTCACAGTCCGATTCAGCACGATCTCGACGCCGAGTTCGGCCAGCCGGCGATGGATGGCGCCCTGCTCCAGCGTGTTGCGGGTCCAGTCGGACACATAGGCCGACGGCGTCACCAGCGTCACCTTCGCACCCTGCCGCGCCATCAGCTCGGCCAGGACACCGCCCATGTAATAGTGATCGTCGTCGAACAGCACGACAGTGCCGGTCGGTATATTGCCGCCCATCAAATCGTCCGGCGTGTAGACCGGCATGGCCGGGTCCACCGGCATCGGCACGACATGCGCGCGCGCCACGCCATCGCGGCGCCATGTCGAGCCGGTGGCGACGGCAATGTTCTGGAAGCCGAAGGCGAGGATTTCCTCGGCCGACAGCCGGCTTTCGAAATAGACGTCGACATTGGACATCGGGCTGATCTGGTACTGGCGATAGTCGCGCACACGCCCCCATGCCGAGAGACCGGGCAAGCGGCACTCGCGCGCCACGCGGCCGCCGAGTTCGGTTCCCGCTTCGGCGATGGCCACCTGGTAGCCGCGCAGGCCGAGTGCACGCG
This sequence comes from Mesorhizobium sp. M7A.F.Ca.CA.002.05.1.1, assembly GCF_003998335.1. Lineage (NCBI taxonomy): Bacteria > Pseudomonadati > Pseudomonadota > Alphaproteobacteria > Hyphomicrobiales > Phyllobacteriaceae > Mesorhizobium > Mesorhizobium sp. M7A.F.Ca.CA.002.05.1.1. The sequence continues at coordinate 1,626 of NZ_RZQI01000050.1, forward strand.
CCGCTTCCAGCCCGGCCGGGCCGGCGCCGACGATCAGCACGCTGTCGCTGTCGCCCTTGGCCTGCATCCGTTCGGGATGCCAGCCCTTGCGCCACTCCTCCATGAAGGTCGGGTTCTGCGTGCAACGAGAGATCGACATGGTCATGTCGCCGGTGATGCAGATGTTGCAGCCGATGCATTCGCGAATGTCCTCGATCCGCCCCTCCTCCACCTTCTTCGGCAGGAAGGGATCGGCAATCGACGGCCGCGCGCAGCCAATGAAGTCCAGCGTGCCGGACTTGATCATCTTCACCATCACATCCGGCGAGGTGAAGCGACCGACGCCGACGACCGGCTTCGAGGTCAGCATCTTGATGCCGGACACCAGGCTCTCCTGCGCGCCCTCCTCCTTGAACCGCGACGGCCCCGAACAGTCCTCCCAGGCGCCATGCGCCAGGTCCCAGAGGTCTGGCAGGTCGGCATGCATCTCGATCATGTCGCGCACTTCGGAGTTGCCGAAGCCAAGCTCGCCGATCATCTCGTCCAGCGACAGCCGCAGCGTTAGGCCGCACGTGTCGCCGATGGCGTTCCTGCCCTCTTCGATCAGCTCACGCATCAGCCGCGAGCGGTTTTCCAGCGAGCCGCCATATTCGTCGCTGCGCTGGTTCGTGGCGGTGGACAGGAAGTGCTGGATGATGCCGAAGCCATGCGCGCCGTAGAGGCAGACCAGGTCGAAGCCCGCAAGCCTGGCACGCTTGAATGCATTGCGGTGCCAGCGGCGCAGGTCGCGAATATCCTGCTTGTCCATGGCGCGCGCCTGCACCGGATCGTTGGTGAAGGTTCGGATCGGCAGGGCCGACGGTCCGCGCGGTACCTCCTTGGTGTAGAGGTTGGGACCGTTGATGCCCGAATAGGCCAACTGGATGCCGGCCAGCGCGCCATGCTGGTGCATGGCCTCTGCCATCTTCGCCAGCGCCGGGATATCGGCGTCGTCCCACAGCCTGAGCTCGATGAAGGGCGTGATCTCCGATGTGTGGTGCATCTCGGTCTGCTCGGTGAAGATGACGCCCCAGCCGCCTTCCGACTTGATGCGGCGCATCTCGGCCGCGGCCGAAGGATCGCGATAGCCGCCGCCATTGCAATGCGGAACCTGATAGAAGCGGTTCTTGGCGGTCACCGGACCGATCTTTACGGGCTCGAACAGAATGTCGTAGCGCGGATCGCGCATGGAACGTGCCTTCCTGCCAGCGTCGCCTTGCAGCATGCCCGATCATGGTTTCGAGCCGTGGCGCAAGCCGGCCAGCCCAGTGGGTTGATGCCGTGAGACCATTCATAAATTGCGGCAAGCGCCGGGAAACAACAGATTTCTTCTGTGCCGGTTAGGACGCGCCTAATCGGCAGCACTGCCTGGATTAGCATCCGATGAATCCCGGCTGAGCCAAATGCGACTTCAAGGCCGCCGCCGCGCGATGTTAGATAGCGCGCACGCCCAATGAGACACAAGACGCATGGACAGCATCCAGATCCTTGAAAAACTGATCGCGTTCCCGACGGTGAGCCGCGATTCGAACCTCGCCCTCGTCGGCTACGTGGCGGAGCTGCTGGACGCGCATGGCATTGACAGCCGGATCATCCACAGCGAGGACGGCCACAAGGCCAATTTGTTTGCCACCATCGGACCGGCCGACGCTTCCGGCATCATGCTGTCCGGCCACACCGACGTCGTCCCCGTCGACGGCCAGGCCTGGACGCTGCCGCCCTTCGAGATGACGAGCCGAGACGGCAAGCTTTACGGACGTGGCACAGCCGACATGAAGGGTTTTGTGGCCTGCGCGCTCGCGGCGTGCCTTAAAGCCTCGAAAATGACGCTGCGCACGCCGCTGCATTTGGCGCTCTCCTACGACGAGGAGATCGGCTGCATTGGTGTGCGAAGCCTGATCGACATGCTGCAAGCAGCCCCGCAGCGGCCGTTGCTATGCATTGTCGGCGAGCCGACCGATATGCAGGTGGCGACGGGCCACAAGGGCAAGCTTGCCGCACGCGCGCTTTGCAAGGGACGCGAGGGCCATTCGGCGATGGCCCCGCTGGCGCTCAACGCCATCCATCTCGGCTGCGATTTCGTCGCCGCCTTGCGCCGCGAACAGGACCGGCTGGTGCGCGATGGCGCCCGCGACGGCGACTACGACATTGCCTACACAACCGTCCATGTCGGCAAGATCAACGCCGGCGTGGCGCTGAACATCGTGCCGAACCTCTGCCAGGTCGACTTCGAGATCCGCAATGTCGCGGCCGACGACCCGCATGAGATTCTCGAGCGTCTGCGCGTGGAGGCCGCGCGCATTGCCACCGAAGCCTCGGCTATCGCGCTCGAGGCGGCAATCGACATCGACATCACCAACACCTATCCCGGCCTGGACACGCCGGTCAGTTCGCAAGCCGTCGCTTTCATCAAATCGCTGACCGGCGCCAACAACACCATCAAGGTTGCCTACGGCACGGAGGGCGGCCTGTTCAACCGCGATCTCGGCACGCCGACGGTCGTGTGCGGACCGGGATCGATGGCGCAGGGACACAAGCCGGATGAGTTCGTCAGCGTCGAGCAGATGCGCCGTTGCGATGGCATGCTGGAAAAATTGCTGCAGCGGCTTGCCGACCAGCAGTTGGCTTAACCGGGGCTACTTCTGTGGAAGTGCTGCCTGGCCGACAGCCCGCTCGGCGCCGAACACGCCTTGCTCGACGACGAAATGCCGGCAGTGGTCGATGAAGGCCTGGACGGTTTGCGTGCGGTGTTCGGAACTGGGCAAGGCGACGCCCATGGTCAGCGGCCGCAGATCGCCGTCCAGCGGCACGAAGACCAGCGGCTTGCCGTCCGGCGCCAGCGTGTTGAGCGGCCGCATATTGGCGATGCCGTAGCCGAAGCCGTTGGCCACCATGGAACGCATGACGGCGATGTCGCCGGTGCGCTCGGCAATGTTGGGGCGGATCCCGCGCTGGTGGAATGCCGAAAGGAAATATTCGCGGCTGAACGGCAGGTCGAGCAGCACCATCGGCTCGTCGGCCAATTCCTCCGTCGTGATCGACGCCTTTGCCGCAAAGCGATGCCCCGCCGGCAGCATGACATAGGCCGGCACCAGCATCAGCGGCTCGAAGGTCATGTCCTGCGACAGTTCGAGATCGTAGGTCAGGGCAAGATCGATTTCACCGCGCTGCAGCATCTCGAGCAATTGCCCCTGATTGCGCTCGAACTGGCGCACGCGCACATCGGGATAGGCGCGTTCGAACCGCATGCGCAGCGCCGGCAGCACGATTTGCGCAAAGGTCAGCAGGCATCCCACCGCCAGCGGGCCGCGCACCTTCTCGGCAAAGTCGCCGGCGACGTCGTGCAAGGCGTCTGCATCGTTGAGCAGCCGGGCGGCTTCCTTGAGGAAGATGCGGCCACCGGCCGTCAGCGAGAGGCCGTGCGAATGCTTGCGGACAAACAGCTGGACACCGAACTCGGTTTCCAGCTGCGCGATCGAGGCCGAAATCGATGGCGGCGATACATTGACCTGTTCGGCCGCCTTAGCGATGGAACCGGCTTCGCCCACGGCGACGAAATATTCCAGCTGTCTGAGCGTGAAGCGTAGCGGCATGGCTGGCTATGTTGCTGGTTTGAGGGCTTCGATCAAGCCTAATGCATGTCGCGCAAAAGTGGCCCCGGTTTTGCGCAAATGACATGCATAGAGCAAAGGCCTAAAGCGCATCGCTTGAATCCGTTCAATCGCGATGCGCTTTAGGCGCCCATCAGTATTTGATCCATGTCGTTTTGAGCGCGGTGTATTTGTCGAGCGCATGCAGCGACAGGTCGCGGCCGAAGCCGGATTGCTTGAAACCGCCGAACGGCGTCATCGGGCTCAGCGCGTCGACCGTGTTGACGGAAACCGTGCCGGCATGCAGCCGGCCGGCGATACGATGCGCGCGCGACAGGCTGTCGGTCCACAGCGATGCGGCCAGCCCATAGGGGCTGTCATTGGCGATGCGGATCGCGTCGGCCTCGTCGTCGAAGGCGATGACCGAAAGCACCGGCCCGAAGATCTCGTCGCGAGCAATCGGATCGGCAGGTGCGACATCGTCGAAGATGGTCGGCTGGACAAAGCTGCCGCGCCCATTGACCGTGACCAGGTCGCCGCCCGCGACCAGGCGCGCGCTTTTCTTGCCGGCCTCGACGAACCGCATGACATTGGCCGCGTGGCGGGCATCGACCATCGCGCCCATTTTCGAAGCCGGATCGAGCGGATCGCCGGGCTGCGTGGCCGCCGCACGTTGCACCAGTTTCTCCATCAGGGCATCCTTGATGCCGCGCTGGACGAGCAGGCGTGAATTGGCGGAACAGACCTCGCCCTGGTTGAAGAAGATGCCGAAGGCAGCCATGTCGGCTGCCGTGTCAAGATCGCCGCAATCGGCAAAGATGAGGTTCGGGCTCTTGCCGCCGGTTTCCAGCCAGACCTGCTTCATGTTCGACTGGCCGGAATACTGCAGAAACATCTTGCCCACGGCGGTCGAACCGGTGAAGGCGAGGCAATCCACATCCATATGGCGGCCAAGCGCCTGGCCGGCGGTTTCGCCAAGGCCGGGCACGACATTGAGCACGCCTGCAGGCAGGCCCGCTTCCATTGCCAGTTCCGCCAGAAGCAGGGCCGACAAAGGCGACTGCTCGGCGGGTTTCAGCACCACCGAATTGCCTGCCGCCAGTGCCGGCGCGCATTTCCAGGTCGCCATGTCGAGCGGGAAATTCCACGGCACCACCGCGCCGACCACGCCAAGCGGTTCGCGCCGCACCAGCACCAGATCACCTTCGCCGGTCGGCGCCACTTCGCCATAGATCTTGTCGATGGCCTCGCCATACCATTGGAAGATCGCTGCCGAGCCGGGAACGTCGACCGCGGCCGCATCCCTGACCAGTTTGCCCATGTCGAGCGATTCCAGCAGAGCCAGTTCATGCAGGTTTTCGCGCAGCAATTGCGCCAGCCGCAGCAGCACCTCCTTACGGTGCGCCGGACTGGTCCGCGACCAGACGCCGGCGTTGAAGCTGCGCCGCGCTGCGGCAACCGCCAGATCGATGTCTTCCTCACCGCAGGACGCCACTTCGGCCAGCACCTCGCCGGTTGCCGGATTGACGCTGGCAAAAGTCCGGCCCGAACGCGCCGCAACCGTCTTGCCGTCGATGAACGCCTTGTCGCGAAAACGGATCGCCGACGCCTTGCCGATCCAGTCCTTGTGGCTGAGTTCGCTCATCGCAGGCGACCCCTGTCTTGACTATTCGTCGCCCGGCACGCCGTAGCTCGGCGCATCGGATGGGTTTATGGCACGGGTCACATAGGCATCGAGCTGTGGCTTGTAGAGTTCCCACAGCGTCGCCAGTTGCTCGATCGGGCAGTCGTCGGTCCAGTCGCAGCGCAGATCGGCGACCGGCCACGCAACCTCGCGCACCAGCTTCATGCCAGCCGAATGGACCGGGCCGGCCTCGCCGCCCGCTTTCAGCGCGGCGCGCATGGTCGCGATGAGGCGGTCGCCGAGATGCCCTTCCGACGCCAGGAAAGCCTCGACCATGGCTTGCGGAACGCCGTCATGGGCCAGCATGTTGCCGCCGCAGGCGACATTGTCCGCACGCGCCTCCGCCCAGATGCCAAGCGCCTTGGGCCCTGAGTGGATAGCGGTCGTCCCGGCGGCATCGACAGCCAGCACCTGCCGGTATTCGGGATAGGCACCGGTGCGCTTCAATATGACAATCGCCTCTGCCGCCGACGCGCCGCGCGCCAGCAATTCGAGACCGCGCAGTCCCAGCGTAGGATCGGTGACGTTCTGACTGGCAACGGCGCCGGCGCCCGCCTGCGCATAGGCGCAGCGCGCCGCCACAGCAGGCGACGAGGAGGACACCGCGACCCCGAACATGCCGGTGCGGCTGCACCGCGCGACGATGGAGAATGTCATGACTTTAATCCGGGATAACTGCGGTGCCGTCGATCTCGACCAGCCAGTCCGGCCGCGCCAGGGCCTGCACGACAAGGCCGGTCGAGACGGGATGCACGCCTTTGATATACTCGCCCATGGTGCGGTAGACCGCCTCGCGATAGCGGACATCGGTAATGTAGACCACCACCTTGACCAAATGCTCCATGGTGCCGCCGCACTCCTCGATCAGCTGGCGGATGTTCTGCATGACCTTGTGCGTCTGTTCGACCGGATCATGGCTTTCGATATTCTTGGCCGTGTCGAGGTCCTGCGGGCATTGGCCGCGCAGATAGACGGTCCTGCCGCCCCGCGTAACGACCGCCTGGCACAGATCATTGTCGAGCTTCTGCTCGGGATAGGTGTCCTTGGTGTTGAACTTGCGAATTCTTGTATGGGCCATCTTGGTCTCCGTCAGTCGGCTCGAGGTCGGGACGTCCGTTTCCATGCCACTTTGGTCTCGCGCTTCGCGGACGCATGGTAGGCCAGGTACTTGCGCTGCGTGGAGATATGGTCCGCCACATGCTGGGCGTCGTGCCAGACGCCCCAGATGAAGCTCGACCCCCGCCGCGATTGCCACGGCAGTCCCAGGAAATAGATTCCCGGCTCGGTCGACACGCCGCGCTGGTGCTTCGGCTTGCCCTTTTCGTCAAACACATCGACCTTCAGCCAGTTGTAATCGACGGTGAAACCCGTTGCCCAGATGATCGAACCTATCCCGGCTTCCGCCAGGTTCAGCTCGAGAATGGGATCGGTCATGCATTGCGGGTCCGGTCCGATCTCGCGGGCCGCAGGCTCCTCTGGAAGGTCGAGGCCGTTGCGAGCGACATAGGCGTCGGCCTCGTCCAGCACCGACATGTAGTTCGCATCGCCGCGCGCGATATTTTTAGCCAAGTCCGACGCGAAGGTCAGAACCCCGTCCTTGTAGGATTCAGTCCGGCCAACCAGCATTATCCCTTGCGCGGCAAGACGCCGGAAGTCGATCGTCTGGCCGCCCCGCGCGCCGCTCACCGCGATGGTGACGTGTTCGGTGCCAGGCGCCGGCGCTTGAGCGTCCCATTTGCCCAAAACCCCCAGCCACCAGCAGAAGTCACGCTCGCGATAGGCCCGCGGCGGCCGATCATGCGGCCCGACCGAGAGGTAGACGCGCCGTCCCGCGCGCTGGAGTTCGTCGGCGATCTGCACCCCCGAGGACCCGGAGCCGACCACCAGCACCGCACCTTCGGGCAACTGGCCCGGATTGCGATAGGCGCTGGAATGGATCTGCATCGCTCCGGCATCCCCGGGGACAACCGCCGGAATGACCGGATGCTGGAAAGCCCCGGTAGCGGCAACCACGCTCCTGGCCTCGATCACGCCATCCGAGGTTTCGACCCGGAAGCCGGGACGGCCGACAAGCCTTTCCACGCTCCTGACCTCCACGCCGCAGCGGATGGGGGCAGCGATCATGCCGGCGTAAGCGACAAAATAGTCGGCGACCTTCTCCTTGCCGACAAAGGCGTCGGGACCGGCATCCGGAAATTCCATGCCGGGAAAACGATCATGCCAGGCGGGACCATTGGCAACCAGCGAGTCCCATCTTTCGGTACGCCAGCGTTCGGCGATGCGGCTTCGCTCGAGCACGAGATGCGGCACCCCGCACTTGCTCAGATGCTCGCTCATGGCCAGCCCCGCCTGGCCGCCGCCAACAACAAGCGTGTCTACCGTTTCGACTGGCATTTCAGCGGCCCTTTCTGGCTCTCCCCGGGAGTGTCTGCGGATGCGGCGGAGATCTGATCGTTGGTTTACTGGAGGCACCGGGCAGCGAAAATTATGATTTCATGTGGCAGTGGTTAGCTTGTCCCTAAATGCCGGGAAGCATGGCCGAAGATGTGGAGCGCGGGGCGTGGATCATCACTGTTGAGTCAGAAGAAACGGACGGCTCAGAGATAAAGGCTTCTGGCCGCCTTGGACGAGAGCAACTCCTTTGCCGGCCCCTCCTGGGCGACCTTACCCTTGACCAGCACATAGCCGCGATCGGCGATGCCCAGCCCCATTTCGGCATTCTGTTCGATCAACAGGATGGTCGTGCCTTGGCGATGGATTTCCCTTGTGATCTCGAAATACTCGCCGATGAGTTTTGGCGAGAGGCCGAGCGACGGCTCGTCCATGATCACCAGTCTGGGTTCGCCGATCAGCGCGCGCGCCAGCGCCACCATCGCCTGTTCGCCGCCGGACAGCGTGCCGGCGACTTGGCGCAAACGCTCATGGATGCGCGGAAAAAGCTTGCACATCTTGTCCAGTTGCACCGCGAAATTGGGCCCCCTGGCCGACACCGCATCATAGCCCAGGCGCAAATTCTCCATCACGGTCAGGCCGGGGAACAGCCGGCGCCCTTCGGGAACGAGCCCGACGCCGAGCGACGCCAGGTTTTCCGTGCCGAGCGTCGCCATGTCCCTGCCCATCACCTCGACCTTGCCGCGCTGCGCTCGCACGACACCGCAGACTGTCATGAAGGTTGTCGTCTTGCCGGCGCCGTTCGGTCCGAGCAGGCAAACCAGTTCGCCGGGGCGTACGCTCATCGCCACGCCGCGCAGCATCGGCACCGCGCCATAGGAAGTATCGACATCCCTGAGTTCAAGCATGGGCGACCGCCTTCCCGAGATAGGCTTCCTGGACGCGCGGGTCGGCGCGCACCGCCGCGAAGTCGCCCTCGGCGATCTTGCTGCCATAGTCGATGCAGGTGACATGCTGCGGGAACGCTTCGACCACCCGCATGTCGTGCTCGATCAGAACTACCGACAGAGCAGGGTTTTGTACGCGCAGCCGCGTGATGTCGGCCACCAGTGCGTCGGTTTCCGTGTCGTCCATGCCGACCGAAGGTTCGTCGAGCAGCAAGAGCTTGGGCTGCGATGCGAGCGCGCGGGCAATTTCCAGCCGTCGCCTGTCGGCCTGCGCCAGCGTGCCCGCTGGCCGGTAGCGTTGTTCGAACAGGTCGCCGGAGCCGAGCTTGAGCAGGGTTTCGGCCTTTTCCACGCAGGCCGCCATCTCACGGCGCGACGCGCCGGGCCGAAACAGCGCGGTCAGCACGCCGGTCCTGGTGCGGGTGTGCATGCCGATGATGACGTTGTCGAGGACACTGAGGTCGGAGAACAGACGCGACGACTGGAATGTGCGGGCGATGCCGCGGTCGACAACTTCGTAGGACGGGCGGCCGGTGATCTCGGCGCCGTCGAAGGTCACGCGACCGGAGGTTGGCCGGTAGACGCCGGTCACGACATTGAACAGCGTCGACTTGCCGGCGCCGTTCGGGCCGATGACGGCGAGCACCGCGCCCTTGTCGATCGACAGGCTGACATCGTTGAGCGCGACCAGGCCGCCGAAGCGCATCGTCAAATTCTCGACCTTGAGAAGCGCGCTCACAGTCCGCCTCCGTAGCGCCGCATGCGTTGCGGGAACAGACCTTGCGGCCGGATCATCAGGAAGCCGATGATGACGACGCCGAAGAACAGCAGGCGGTAGTCGGCGAACGCGCGCAATTTCTCCGGCAGGATGGTCAGCAGGAACGCACCGACGATGACACCGAAAATATTGTCCATGCCGCCGACGATGACCATGGTCATGATGGTGACGGAGACCAGGAAGGTGAAATTGTCGGGAGAAATGTAGGAGACGTAGAAGGCGTAGATCGTGCCGGCGAAGGCGGCGAGAAAGGCGTCGACGGCGAAGGCCAGAACCTTGAACCACGCCACATTGATGCCTTGCGCCTTGGCGGCGATCTCGTCGGCGCGCAGCGCATTCCAGGCCAGACCGATGCGCGAACCGTGCAGCCGATGCGCGGTGACGATGGCGACGACGACCAGTGCGGCCGACAAATAATAGAAATTCGCCTGGCTCGGCAGCTTCCAGCAGAAGATCACCAGCGGATCGGCAAAGGAATGGCCGAACAGGCTGGGCGCCGGAATGCCGACCAGTCCGTTGGGTCCGCCGGTCCAGCTGAAATTGTTCAGCAATTGCTGGACCACGACACCGAAGGCGATGGTGACAAGCGCCAGATAAGTGTCGCGCGTGCGCATCGACGGGATGCCGATGATGAAACCGAACAGGGTCGCCGCCAGCGCCGCGACCGGCAGCGTCAGCCAGAAGCTGACGCCGAAATTGATCGCCAGCAGCGCCGACACGTAGGCGCCGATGCCGTAGGAAGCGCCGGTCGCGAAGTTCGGGATGTTGGCGCTGCCGAGCTGGAAATTGAGCGCCAGCGCCAGCACCGCATAAAGCTCGGCGACGATCAGCAGATGGAGGATATAGGTGTTGGATCCGACGAAGAACGGAAAGGCCAGGACGATGACCGCCGCAGTGATCATCGCCACGAGCGGAACCCGGGCAAAGCTCGCCAACGCATAGTCGGCGATCCACGGCAGCCTCTCCAGCAGATAGAAACCGAGGCCGAGCAAGGCCAGCAGGCCGACCACCTGCCAGCCGCCGTCGACTTTGAGGATGAGGTACAGGAACGCTGCCCCGATGATTTGCGAGGCGATGGCGAAGACCGTGGCCGCGGCTATGCCCGGCACGTCGGGTGAAGCACGACCCTGCATGCTAGACTTTCTCCATGACGGTGCGCCCAAGCAGGCCGGCGGGGCGGAAGATGAGCACGGCGATGACCAGCAGGAAGACGAAGACCAGCCGGTAGGAAGCGCCGTCCGGCACGAATGTCTGCGCCAGCACTTCGATGCCGGCAATGATCAGTCCGCCCAGTATGGCGCCCGGCATCGAGCCGAGGCCGCCGATGACCGCGGCGGAAAAGCCGAGCAGGCCGGCCATGACGCCGAAGTCGAACCGTGTCACGCCGGCATAGCTTGCGAACAGAAGTCCAGCGATGGCGCCGATAGCCGAGGCAATGAAGAACGTCGCACGGAAGACGCGTGCATCGCGGATGCCCATCATGCGCGCCACGACCCGGTCCTCCGAGGCCGCCCGGATGCGCAGCCCGAGCGGGGTCATGCGCAGGAAGACAAACAGCATGGCAACCAGCGCGACGGTCAGCACCACCACCAGCAGCGCGAACCAGCTGATGGCAACGCCGGAGATTTCGAAAGCCATGCCCGACACCAGGCGCGGGAAGGCATGCGGGTTCGATCCCTGCGGATAGAGATGGCGGATCAGCTCGCGGATGACGATGCCGAGCGCCACGGTCGCCACCAGCGCCATCATGGCGGGCGCATCGCGGAAGCGCCTGATGACCACCTTGTCCAGCAGGACGCCGATCAAACCGACGGCGAACACGGCGACCGGAACCGCAAGCACCAGCCAGGCGGGCCCCGAGGCGCCAAGAGCGGTCGCCAACGCCTGGGCAAGCGCCAGCGTGATGAACGGCGCCGTCATCGCGACATCGCCGTGCGAGAAATGAATGACGTTCAAGACACCGAAGATCAGGCTGAATCCGATCGCCAGCAAGGCATAGATGCAGCCAAGGGTTATCCAGTTCACCAGTTGCTGGACAAGCAGTTCCGCCATGCGGTCGGTCTCTCGATTGAAGCCGACAGGTATCAATCGCCATCCCGGGCGGACAGAACGAATCTCCGAACTCACGAGTCACAATTTCCGAATTTCGTCACTGAATACGCGCCCGTACACTGATGATCAGCCGACGATCACGATCGGCCGGGTCGCTACGACGGCGGCAGATAATTCTGTTTGAGGTGGAACCATGCAAAACAGGCGCAGTGCGCTTATCCGCGTATCGTCAATTCTGGCCGGCTCTCTGTTTGCCATCGCCCTGGGCGCCGCCCAGGCGCAGGCCGACCAGATCAAGCTCGGCTTCATCGGGCCGCTCTCCGGCGGCAACGCCCAGCAGGGCCTCGGCGCCCGCAACGGCTTCCTGCTCGCCATCGAGCAGGCCAATGCCAGCGGCTATCCGCACCAGGTGGAAGGCGTCGTGCTCGATGACGCCTCCGATCCGGCGGTCGGCGTTTCGGCGGCGCAGAAGCTGGTCAACGATCCCGCGGTGGTCGCGGCAACGGGGCATTGGAACAGCTCGGTCGCGTTGGCGACGATCCCGGTCTTCAACCGCTCGCAGATGCCGTTCATCGTCTGGGGCGCGGTCAGCCCGAAGATTACCGAACAGAACTTCCCGAACGTGACCCGCGTCACGCCGACGCTGGTCAACGAGAACAAACCGCTGGCCGAAGCCATCGCCAAGCAAGGCAAGATCAAGAAG
>NZ_RZQI01000511.1:0-4381 GCF_003998335.1 Mesorhizobium sp. M7A.F.Ca.CA.002.05.1.1
AGTAGGCAGTAGGCAGTAGGGACTGTCGTTCAGCCTGCTATCAGCGCCTTGATGCCGTCGGCGACGAATTGCACAGCCAGTGCCGCCAGGATGACGCCAAGCAGACGGGTCAGGATCGAGCGGCCGGTCTGGCCGAGGATGCGGTCTATGCGTTCCGACAGCACGAACACCAGATAGGTGATGGCGAGGCAGACGAAGATGATGCCGACCAGCGCCGCCTGCGCGGCAAAGCCTTGAAACGAGCCGGAAAGCAGCACAGTTGCCGAAATGGCACCAGGGCCCGCGATCAGTGGGATCGCCAGCGGGAAGGCGGCGATGTTGTGGATCATGTCCTTGGTGATGGCGACGTCGCCGATCTTCTCCTTGCGGTCCTGCCGGCGCTCGAACACCATCTCGAAGGCGATGAAGAACAGCAGGAAACCGCCGGCGACGCGGAAGGCCGGCAACGTTATGCCGAACACCGACAGGATCGAGGCCCCGGCAACCGCAAACAGCGCCATCACCAGGAAACCGATGATCGAGGCGCGCACCGAAACCTGCTGGCGCTCCTCACGGTTCATGCCGCGCGTCACGGCGAGGAACAGCGGCGCCAGGCCGGGCGGGTCGATGGTCACGAGAATGGTGACGAAAGCGTTGAACAGGCTGTCGAAACTCGGCATCTCTGACCCTCCCGCCGGGCTGTGCCCGTGCCAGAATATTGGTAGAGCAAAGCCCGTTCGGTGGGAACCGTTCGTGAGAAAGTGGTTGATGCGGGACAGAGGGCAGCGCGAAGGATCGCGACGCTTTTATTCTGGGCTGCTGCAATCCTCGGAGATCAAACCGCTCGCCGCGCCAGGAACTCGACTTCCAGCCGCCATGTCGCGCCATTGTCTTGCGAGCGTTCGCCCAGCCAGCGGAAGGAGTTTTCGGTGATGCGTGAAAAGCTCCAGCGTACCGAGCTGCCGGTGTCGTCGGCGCCCACTTGCACGATCGTGTCACCCTCGGCGCGGCCGAGCTGGCGGCTGAAATACTGGTTGCGCGGGTCGCTCCAGAAGATGTGCCAGGCATCCGCGCCGGGATCATAGACGCGCAGCGTCGTGCCGTAAAAAGTCCATGTGCCCAAGGATGGCGATGGACCGGCGTCCCGCGCGGGCAGGATCCACACGTCCTGGATCGCCCGGCCTTCCAGCACCCAGCCGAAATGCACCTCGCCACGCCCTGTCAGCACAGTGCCGTCCTCGAGGTGGCGCGAGGCCTCAAACGTCCAGGCGCCGACGAAGCGGCCGTAAAGGCTCAGTTTTTCGGCAAGCCCTTCGATCGGTCCGGAGCTATGCAGGGCTTCGGCAAACGAGGATTGATCGAACATGGCTGCGGCCTCTTCTTGTCAGGAGACCGTTAGGAGTAGGCGGTGACGGGGTTCTGGGCTTGGGAAAAATTGCTATATTTCGACTATGACGACGACCACGCATAGTCTCGCATTCGGAGCCGGTTGGCACGTGACGGACGTCATTTGCACGGCCGGCGCCGGCGACCGGCCGTTCGAGGAAGCGCATCAGGATTTCTGCGTCGCTGCGGTCACCAGCGGCACGTTTCGCTACCGCGCCCAGCAAGGCACGGCGATGCTGGCGCCCGGCGCGCTCCTGCTCGGCAATCCCGGCACATGTTACGAATGCGGGCACGAGCATGGCAGCGGCGACCGTTGCCTCTCGTTCCATTTCGATCCGGCCTACATGGAACGGATCGCAGCTGGCGTTCCGGGCGCCAGGAAGCTGGCTTTCGAGGCGGCGCGCCTGCCGCCTTTGCCGGTACTGGCGCCGCTCCTGGCCGAAGCGGAGACCGCGCGCGAGATGGCCTACATCGACGCCTTCGAGGAACTTTCCCTGCGCTTGGCCGGTGCTGCCGTGGCTACAGCCTCTGGCGCTACGCATGTCGGGCGCGCGCCCAGCCGCCGCGATCAGAAACGGGTGGCCGAGGCAGTGCGGCGGATCGAACTGGACGCCGATGGGCCTGTCTCGCTTTCAGCGCTTGCCAATGAGACAGCAACCAGTCCGTATCACTTCCTGCGCATCTTCCGGCAGGTGGCGGGCATGACGCCCTACCAATTCCTGCTCAGGACGCGATTGCACAGGGCGGCGGTGCGGCTACGCATGTCCAACGATGCGGTCTCGGCGATCGCCTTCGAGGCCGGCTTCAACGATCTGTCGACTTTCAATCGTCGTTTTCGGCGGATCATGGGGGAGACGCCGCGCAACTATCGCAGCCGCCGTGGCGCATGGGCCTTTTCTGCTTCGTCAATCGGCCCCGTGCCCGCCAAGGCAGACACGCAGGCTTTTGCGTCAGGGCGGCGAAAACCGCCTTGGCCATATCGTCGCAATCAGCGGTATCCATTTGAAATTACCACCGAAAATGACACTGGAAAAGTGCCGTGAAGGTTGGAGTTTCGGGCTTGCTTCCTATATAAGCACCAAGTGATTCCTGATTAGATTGTGATCCGATTTGACCGACCAGAAGACACCGCGCGGCGCCGACGGCGGCCCCACCGGCATCGAGCCGATATCCATCGTCGAGGAGATGCAGCGCTCCTATCTCGATTACGCTATGAGCGTGATCGTCAGCCGTGCGCTGCCGGACGTGCGCGACGGCCTGAAGCCGGTGCATCGCCGCATTCTCTTCGCCGCCCATGAGAGCGGCTACCACTGGAACCGCAAATATGTGAAGTCGGCGCGCCCGGTCGCCGACGTGATGGGTAAATACCATCCGCATGGCGACGCCTCCATCTATGACGCCTTGGTGCGCATGGCACAGGACTGGTCGCTGCGCGTTCCGTTGATCGACGGGCAGGGCAATTTCGGCTCCATCGACGGCGATCCGCCTGCGGCGATGCGCTACACGGAAGCGCGGCTGACCAAGGTCGCGCACGAGCTTTTGGAGGATATCGACAAGGATACCGTCGATTTCCAGGACACTTACGACGCGTCGGGCAGCGAACCGAAGGTTCTGCCGGCACGGTTTCCCAACCTTTTGGTCAACGGCTCGGGCGGCATCGCCGTCGGCATGGCGACCAACATTCCACCGCATAATCTCAGCGAAATCTGCAACGGCGCCATCGCCCTCATCGACAATCCGGCGATCGACCTGCCGGCGTTGATGGAGATCATTCCGGGACCGGATTTCCCCACCGGCGGCATCGTGCTTGGCCGTTCGGGCATCTACAACGCCTATTCGACCGGCCGTGGCTCCATCGTCATGCGCGGCAAGGTCAACATCGAACAGCGCGGCAACGACCGCGAGTCGATCATCATCACCGAGGTTCCCTACCAGGTGAACAAGTCGTCGATGATCGAGAAGATGGCTGAACTGGTGCGCGACAAGCGCATCGAGGGCATTTCCGATATCCGCGACGAGAGCGACCGCCAGGGCTACCGCGTCGTCATCGAGTTGAAGCGCGACGCCGTTGCCGACGTCATCCTCAACCAGCTCTACCGCTTCACGCCGCTGCAGACCTCCTTCGGCGCCAATATGGTGGCACTGAACGGCGGCAAGCCGGAAGTGATGAACCTGACCGATATGCTGAAGGCGTTCGTCGCCTTCCGTGAGGAGGTGATCACAAGGCGGACGAAATTCCTGCTGCGCAAGGCGCGCGACCGCGCCCATGTGCTGGTCGGTCTCGCCATCGCAGTCGCCAACATCGACGAGATCATCAAGCTGATCCGCACCGCGCCGGATCCGCAGACGGCGCGTGAGCAGTTGATGGAGCGGCGCTGGCCCTCTGGCGACGTGGAATCGCTGATCCTCCTGATCGATGACCCGCGTCACCGGATCAACGAAGACGGCACCTACAATCTGTCAGAGGAACAGGCGCGCGCCATCCTCGAACTGCGCCTGCAGCGCCTGACCGCGCTCGGCCGCGACGAGATCGCCGACGAGTTGAACACGATCGGCGCCGAAATCATCGATTACCTGGACATTTTGTCGTCCCGCGCGCGCGTCCAGCAGATCGTCAAGGACGAGCTTGCCGCCGTGCGCGACGAGTTCGGCACGCCGCGCCGCACCGAACTCACCGACGGCGGTTCGGACATGGAAGACGAGGACCTGATCCAGCGCGAGGACATGGTCGTGACGGTGAGCCATTCCGGCTACATCAAGCGCGTGCCGCTGTCGCTCTACCGGGCGCAGCGTCGCGGCGGCAAGGGCCGCTCCGGCATGTCGACCAAGGAAGAGGATTTCGTCACCCGGCTGTTCGTGGCCAACACCCACACGCCGGTGCTGTTCTTCTCCTCGCGCGGCATCGTCTACAAGGAAAAGGTCTGGCGGCTGCCGATCGGCAATCCGCAGTCACGCGGCAAGGCGCTGATCAACATGCTGCCGCTGGAGCAGGGCGAGCGCATCACCACCATCATGC
>NZ_RZQI01000512.1:0-4381 GCF_003998335.1 Mesorhizobium sp. M7A.F.Ca.CA.002.05.1.1
TGCGGGATCGCTACTTGCCGCGGCGGCGCAGGCCGTCGAAGTAGACGATGATGATGATCAGCGCGCCGGTGATGATGCGCTGCCAGAACGAATTGACGTTGAGCAGGTTGGCGCCGTTGTTGATGGTGGCCAGGATGAAGGCGCCGAGCAGCGGCCCATGCACCGAGCCGACGGCGCCGAACAGCGAGGTGCCGCCGATGACCGAAGACGCGATCGCCTGCAGTTCCCAGCCCTCGGCCTGCGTCGGGTTGCCGATGCCGATGCGGGCGGCCAGCAGCACGCCGACAAAGGCGGCGCACAGGCCCGACAGCGTGTAGGCCATGTAGATGGTGCGCTGGACATTGACGCCGGACAGACGCGAAGCCTCGGCGTTGGAGCCGACCGAAAACAGGTATCGGCCCCAGCGGCTGTGGTGCAGGAAGATATAGGCCGGAATGCCGACCAGGATCACCATCCAGAACAGGTTGGGGATGCCGATGAAGGAATTGCGCGAGAAGGCGGTGAAGGTGTCGCTGTTGATGTTGATCGAATTGCCGTTGGTCATCAAAAGGCCGATGCCGCGCAGCGAGGTCAGCGTTGCCAGCGTGATGATGAAGGGTGGCAGGCCCATCTTGACGATGCCGAAGCCGTGGAACATGCCGATGGCGACGCCGACCAGCAGCGTCACCAGAATGGCGAGCCAGATGGGGAAGCCGGCATTGATCATCATGGCCACGACCACCGTGGCGAAACCGACCACGGCGCCGACCGACAGGTCGATGCCGCCGGTGATGATGACGAAGGTCTGGCCGACCGCCATGATGGCGATCATCGAGCCCTGGCGCAAGAGATTGGCCATGTTGTTGGCGGAGGCGAAGCTCGTCGTCGCCACGGAGAGAAGAATCCAGAGCAGAACCAGCAGCGCCAAAAGCGTCAGCCCAAACAGGACGTTGTAGTTGCGCTTCGGTTTTTCGACGGCGATCGCCTCGGTGCTCATATCTGTCCTCCCAGCTTTTCTTGTTTCTCGGCGAGCGCCTGAGTGAGAATATCCTCGTGGCTGGCGGCGTGAAAACCGTGCGTCGCCACCAGTTTGCCGCGCCGGAACACATGCAGCGTGTCGGCGAGTTCATAGACTTCCGGCAGATAGGACGAGATCAGGATGATGCCGGCGCCCTTTGACAAAAGTGCGCTGAACAGGCGGTAGATCTCGGCCTTGGTGCCGACATCGACGCCGACCGTCGGTTCGTCGAAGATGAACAGCTTGGCGCCGTGCGCCAGCCATTTGCCGATGACGATCTTCTGCTGGTTGCCGCCCGACAGGCTGGATGCCAGCGCGCCGCGCGTCGGTGTCTTGATGCGCAGATCGGCGATCTGGCGATCGGCTTGCGTCTTCTCCTGCGTGCTCGAAATCAGCAGATTGTTCGAGATACGCTTGTAGATCGGCAGGTTCAGGTTGAAGCCGACTGGCAGATTGAGGCAGAGGCCCTGGTCGCGGCGGCTTTCCGGCGCCAGCGCCATGCCGAGCTTGATCGCGTCATGTTCGGAGTTGACCTGAACTTCCTTGCCTTCCCACAGAATCTGGCCGGCCGATTTGCGATGGCGGCCGTAGAGCGTGGTGACGAACTCGCTCCGTCCGGCGCCGATCAGGCCATAGAGACCGACGATCTCGCCGGCGCGAACCGTCATCGAGACATTTTCGAAGCCCTTGCCGGACAGGCTCCTCGCCTCGAGGATCGCGGCGCCCGGCGTGAAATGCTCCTTGTGATAAACCTGCTCGATCGAGCGGTTGATCATCATTTTGACCAGCTCGGCATCGTTGGTCTCGGCGATGTTGCGGGTGCCGACCAGCGTGCCGTCGCGCAGCACGGAAACACGGTCGGCGAGTTCGAACACCTCCTCCATGCGATGGCTGATGTAGATGATCGTCACGCCTTCGCCCTTCAGCCGGCGGATCAGGGTGAAGAGCTGGTCGGCCTCCTTGCGGGTGAGGTAGGCGGTCGGCTCGTCGAAGATCAGGAATTTGGTGCCGCGCACGGTGGCGCGTGCGGCAGCAATCAGCTGCTGTTGGCCGATAGTGAGGTCGCCCAGCGTGACATGCGCCGGCAGGTCGAAGCCGAGATCGTCGATGATGGTCTGCGCTTGCCTGACCATGGCACGCTGCTGCAGGATGCCGAAGCGCGAATTCTCCTCGCCGAGGAACATGTTGGCGGCGACCGTCAGGTGGCGGCACAGCACGACTTCCTGGTGCACGGCATTGATGCCGAGCGCCATCGCCTCATGCGGCGTCGCCAGGGCAGCCGGCTGGCCCTCCCAGGCGATCTCTCCGGAGGTGCGCGGCATGACGCCGGTCAGAAGCTTGATGAGCGTGGATTTGCCGGCGCCGTTCTCGCCGACGATGGCGTGGATCTCACCGGACTTGAAGGCGAGGTCGACCGGCTTCAGCGCGTGGGTGCCGGGATAGCGCTTCTCCAGCCCGCGCAATTCGAGGATGGTCCGCCCCGGTTCCAGCACAGGGGCCGGATGCAGTTCCTGCGCCGTCGATGTCATGACAATCCTCCCAGATTGGCCTCACGATTGGCACGCGGCGAGACAAGGATATGTCTCGAAAACAGCCTAGCCTACGCTTATGGATTGCCAAGCCGTTTGTGCGGCAGCTTGTCTCCGGGGCGAGGTGCCCCGGAGACCATTGCGGATGCGACGGCTCAGAGCTTCGGATTGAGCAGCGCGTCGATCTTGGGGTCTTTCATGTTGTCCTTGGTCACCAGATTGGCGCCGGTGTCGACATTGGCTTCGACCTTCTCGCCCTTGGAAGCGGCGAGTGCGGTCTTGATGCCGTCATAGCCCATCCGGTACGGATCCTGGACGACGAGGGCGGAAATGACGCCGTCGTTGAGGAACTTGATCAGCTTCTCGTCGCTGTCGAAACCGACCAGCGCCAGCTTGCCGCCAAGGCTGTTTTCCGCGACAGCCTGACCGACGCCCTGCGCCATGATCAGGTTGGAAGCGAAGATGCCCTTGAGGTTCGGGTTGGCGGTGATCAGGTCGGTGGCGATGTTGAGGCCGGTGGTGGCCTGGCCGTCGGCATATTTATCGGCGACCAGCTTGAGGCCCGGATATTTGGCGGCCAGCTGTTCGGTGAAGCCCTGCTTGCGCTGTTCGAGCGAGCCGGCGCCCGGCGCGTTGGTGATCAGGGCGACGTCGCCCTCGATCTTGCCGCCGTTGGCGGCGCCGATGGCGGCTGCGAGGCCGTCGGCAGCGACGCGGCCGCCCTGGACGTTGCCGGTGGTCAGGAACGAGGTGAAGGCCTTGGAGTCGGCGCCGGAGTCGATGCCGATGACCTTGACCTTGGCAGCGGCTTCATCGATCGGCTTGCCAAGCGCCTTGAACTCGGTCGGCGCAATGACGATCGCCGCCGGGTTGCTGGCAACGGCGTTCTCGAGGATCGAGACCTGGCCGTTGACGTCGGTTTCAGCCTGGGCACCGAGTTCCGGCACGTTGACGCCGAGATCCTTGCCGGCCTTGCGGGCGCCGGCCAGAACGATCTGCCAGTAGAACGACGTGGTGTCCTTGACGATGATCGGAATGGTGACGTCCGCCGCCGAAACCGGCGCCGAATGCATGACGCCGGCGAGCATCGAAGCTGCTGCCAGCGCCATGACGGCGCGGCGGTTGAGAATGCTGGTCACGAATTTCATGAGGTTTCCTCCCTAAGTCGCCCGGTGAACGATACGGAAGCTCCGTCCGGATAGGCGTGATCCAAAACAGAACTTTATCAATAAAAAACAATTGCCATGTTTTGATAATGCATCGAACAGATCGATGCAAGCGCTGTTTGATCAGTCCTTGCGAGGCCTGGCAGAGGCAAATCCACCGCGCTGCTCCCCATTGGCGCCGTCGCACTTCCGTTCCGTTCCGGGAACGTATGGAATATTAATTCCATCATTTCGTCAATATAGAATGTCCATTCCTTCGTGTGACCGCAAGAATATGGAGTTTCACACCAGCTCCTGCACCAGCGTGTGGGGACGATATCTGGCGTATTCCGTCTCCGGCACGTCGATGTCGAGCAGTTGGAGGTTGCGCGTCAGGTTCGCCAGCTTGGCGGTGCCGGTCAGCACGGTGGCGACGGCAGGTTCATGCAAGGGGAATTGGAACGCTGCGGCGGCGAGCGGATAGCCACCCTCGGCGGCGATCCTTTCCATTGCGCCGACGCGGTCGAGCACGTCATGGCTGGCAGGGCGGTAGTCGAAATGTGCGCCTTGCACCGGCCCGGTCGCCAGGATACCGGAGTTGAACACGCCGCCAATGACCAAGGAGGTCTGCCGCGCCCGGCATAGGGGCAGCAACTCCGCTTCGGCGCTGCGGTCGAGCAAGGAATAGCGGCTGGCGAGCAGGATGCAGT
>NZ_RZQI01000513.1:0-4360 GCF_003998335.1 Mesorhizobium sp. M7A.F.Ca.CA.002.05.1.1
GACCTGCCTTAGTCGGGTTAGCTGGCCGAGAACCTGATAAGGAGTGAGTTCGGACGCTCCGAACGCAACGTGCATTCGTGCAGCATGTGCGTTGAGTTTATCGCGAGCCTCCAGCAAGCGATCAGTTAGGGAAGAAGGAAGCTGGCCCCTGGGCGATCCGAGTTGCCAGGTTCGCCGCAGCTCCTCTAGCATCATGCGCTTGTTCGCCTTGTTACTATGCAGCTCAAGGCAGGCGTCCCCCACCCCAGCAGTGTCAAGCCGTCGCTTGACGACCTCCAGCGCTGCCATCTTTTCGGCCACGAACAGCACGGTCTTTCCGTCGGCAACGGCCGACCCAATAATGTTTGCGATCGTCTGCGATTTTCCTGTCCCAGGCGGACCTTGGATAACGAGGTCGCGACCTTTTCTGACGTCATGGATCGCCAGTGTCTGAGAACTGTCACTGTCGACGATATGCAACATTTCGGCGGGCGCAATGTGCGGATCAATCGCTATGTCGTCCGACATAAGCGGCTCGCGTGTTTCGAAACCATCTGAAAGAAGCGAGCGGATCTTCGGTTGTTCGATAATCTTTGCGCCATCGGGCCAGAGATCCGGATCCAGATCACGGTACATCAAGAACTTCGCAAACGAGAAGAAGCCGAGCACCATATCGTCGCGAAGCACCTCCCAACCCTCTTTGGTCGAAATTGCTTCGGCAACGGCATCGAGATAGGCCGAGACGTCGAAGTCATCTCCCACCTCAAAACGCGGCAGAGCGAGCTTGTGAATGCGGTCGAGATAGAGTTCCAAGGAGAGGTTTGCGGTAAGATCTTCCGGCCGGGCTCGTAGGCGGAATTTTTCTCCAGCGGCCCCTCGCTCAAGCCGAACCGGCACCAAAATGAGGGGGGCCTGACGGATGTTCTCTTTGTTGTTCGGGTCAATCCACTTCAGCATTCCAAGGGCCAGAAAGAGGATATTGACGCCCTGCTCTTCCTCGAGTGTGCGGGCATCATGGTAGAGATCAAGGAGCCGCCGCTGCAGCCCAGTTGGGGTCATACGCGTCTGCAGCTTGGTGTCCGAGTGCCGCGCGGATATCCCTCTGTTATCGACTCCATCGTCCTCTGGTTGGGCGAGAGCGACGGGGGAATAGTCGATCTCTTCGTCTGGAGGGCTGCTTTCATCCTGGCCCGCTTTCGGCCTATCGGGCTTGCCGGCCAGGAAGGTAAAAGCCTTTCCTTCGGTCACCAGCAATCGATAAATTTCGGACGACTTCTCATCGACGATATCGATCGTCTTCGCGCTCTTGGAAAACCGCGGCACATTCAAAAGTCGATTGCGGGCGGAAAGATCGAGCAACTCCATCCTGGCGCGCTCGAGTTTCTCCTTTAGAGGGAGATCGCTTTGGAAGACTGACTGTTTTACGTCCAAGACTTACATCCCCTTTGAAAGGAGAACCAGCTAGAGCCCGCGTAGAGCGTTCGCGCAAGAAAAAACAGCCGTGTTCAATTAGAAACGACTGCGATCACTTCTGGACACCGTCCAATATTGCGACGTGTGATATGGGTCAGAGCCTGCATTCTTGGCCCCCTTTGCCTAGTCGCTATCCGACGAGGATTCTCGCTCCCTGCCCCCGTATTTAGCCGCCTCCACAATGTCTTTTTCTGACACAGAGAGTCCGTTGCGGACCCGAATGGCTCCCGCACTTGGAACGCGGTCCAATTCAGATCCAGTCTTTGCCTTATCCTTCTGGGGCTTAACCTCCGGCGGCGGGTCTTTCGAAAATGTCATGCGTAGGTCCTACTCGTCCAAATCTAAATGCATCCGCCTGTGAGCCTCAAGCCGCTTTCCTGGTCATACAAAGAAAACGCCGCGCCCAATCAATCCACCGTCTCTCGTGGTTCCGCATTCTGATTGGCGCTTTAACATTCATCACTATTAGCGCCTGGCATTTAGTATCCTCCCTCTACTGGTTTTTTTAGCCGATAAGTAATAGATCGGGATTTCACTGCAGAAGTCCGGAGCCATGAAGTGACTGACGAAATCCAAAATACGGCCACCGCGCTGATGGAGCTTACCGCCGATATCGTTGCGGCTTATGTGAGCAAGAATTCAGTGCCGGTCTCCTCATTGCCGGACCTTATTGCCAGCATCAATTCGTCATTAGCGCGTATCGGCCAGCCGTCCGAACCGGAAAAACCCGACCAAGTTCCCGCGGTCAACCCCAAGCGCTCAGTCACTCCAGACTACATCGTCTGCCTCGAAGACGGCAAAAAGTTCAAGTCCCTCAAGAGACACTTGAACACGCATTTTGGACTGACGCCCGACGCCTATCGCCAAAAATGGGGCCTCTCCAACGATTACCCCATGGTCGCGCCTAACTATTCAGCCAATCGCTCCAGATTGGCAAAATCGATTGGCCTCGGTCGCACAGCAGCCGCGCCCAAGAAAGCAGCAGCCAAGAAGTCAAAGACGCGCTAGCAAAACATTTGGCAGCTTCGCAAAGGATCGAAAATTGAATCGCGATCGCTATTCCCATCGCCGCAGCTCGCGGCCAAGACGCGGCCGGGTTTCAATTATGCGCAAGCGTTTCTTTTCACATAAATCATTAGCCGCGATCCTGGTGATCACGCTAGCAGTGGGCGCTTATGTCACCTCCTACTTTACAGGGTGGGGCAACCAGATCGCGGGACCCAATACAGCAAGCGCACTCGGGTCAAAACCGAAGCCTATCGTCGGCGTAGCGTCCATCGTTGACGGGGACACGATCGAGATCCACGGACAGCGTATTCGTTTCAATGGCATCGACGCACCTGAAAGCAGCCAAAACTGCAGCGACGCAAGCGGGCAAGAATACCCATGCGGCCGCAAATCCGCAGAAGCACTGGACATCTTCCTCAGTCAATCCCGACCCATCCAGTGCAACTTTGTTTCGTGGGATCGTTACAACCGCTTCGTTGGTGATTGTCAGCGGGCGGACGGTGCTAGCATTGCGTCTTGGATGGTCGAACAGGGTTATGCCCTGGATTGGCCTCGATACAGCCATGGTAGTTACGCGTCACAACAGGCAGATGCCCAAAGGGCCAAGATTGGCATCTGGGTTGGCACTTTCACAGCCCCTTGGGATTGGCGAGCAACACATGCAGCCAACAATAAACCCGGTAATGACACATCCTACGGCCTTACAGGCCGTCGCCAAATAGCTCAGAGCTATTCGTGTCAACCGCGTCGCTATTGTAAGCAAATCTCCTCATGCGATGAGGCGCGCTGGTATCTCAATAACTGTAGCTGGGGACCCAAATTGGACCGGGACGGCGACGGAATTCCGTGCGAAGGCATTTGCTGACCAAGCCAATTCCTTAGCGCGCTTTCAGCAAGCCGGACTGGCCACCAGCGTTTCGGTGCATTTGCGCGAGTGCCAATAGAGCCTGGCAAAAGGGCTGGCTGACGTTTGTCTTGGAAAATTCCACCAGCTCGTTGAGCCCGGATGGGCTAGAAAACCGCAAGGCTTCGTAGCGACAGACAGGGATCTGCCGATTATCTCTGAAGCGTTTGTCGGGTCCGCCATTCTTATTGGGATGAGCCCAGGTATAGCTCACGATCTCAGCATCAGATGGAACTTTGCCGGTCTCAATAAAATTGCTGGGGGCAAATTGCGTCCTGAGGTCTCCATACCCAACGGCACCGTACTGGTTTCCGTCCTTCACCAAAATCATGTCTGGCATGAAATAAAGGATTTGCCGGCCGACGTGTATCGACGGTGGTGTGACATTGCTGCGAACAACCGTCGGCAAGGAAGCTTGGAGCGTCGTCGACTTTTTATCGACCAACATCGTGGCTCCCGCATTGCGCTTCCAAGTCGTCAGATCCTCTATCTTGCCACCAGCCGCGACATGCCAACTCGCCGCGCAGCGTGTGAGCGTGTCAAAGGCGGCGACAAGTCGCCCGTAGGCCGCCTCCGCGTCCTGCTCCAAATCATAGTAGAGCACGCTCACCCGGCGGTAGCTGTCCAACCAGTTGCCAATAAGCATGCCCGGCAAAAAGGCAGCAATACCGATCAGCGCCACCCCACCTCCCAGCATTGCGCCTGCGATCAATCCGGCGATCCCAAACAGCACGGCCAGGATGAGCGACATTCGCGTCTGCGATTGCCTCGCATTGATTTCATCAAGCACATTGGCAAATGTCTCATCACGCATCTCGATCACATCGGCGGACTCGATTTCTCTCATCACGACGCCACCGCTGACATATTCCACGGGTGAGGATGTTGGATGGGGCTTTGGCCCAGATGGGAATTCAGACAGTTGCAGCGTCTGCTTGGCGCTGCGCTTTCCCAAAGTGCCTCGGTAGTAGAGACCGCCGACGCCTGCATGAATAT
>NZ_RZQI01000514.1:0-4357 GCF_003998335.1 Mesorhizobium sp. M7A.F.Ca.CA.002.05.1.1
TAGGTCGCCATGCCGAGGCCGCGGATTTTTCCGCCGGCCTTCGATTGCGCCAGCCGCTCGGGAAACGCTTTCCATTCGGATTGCTCAATAGCGCGCTCCATATGGCCTTCGAATTCACCGGTGTCGTAGAGGCGGCCGGTTTGCGTCCGGTAGGGAAATTGCTCCGGCCGGATGAAGTTGCGGCGGCGGATCTCCTCGACAGGCAGGCGGAGATCGTGGGCGCAGGCATCGACCAGCTTTTCCAACAGGAACGCCGCTTCCGGCCGGCCGGCACCGCGATAGGCATCGACCGGGCAGGTGTTGGTGTAAAGGCCGGTGACCGAGACATCGAGCGCCTGGATATCGTAGACACCGGTCGACATGGTGACGCCGATATAGGGGATGAACGGGCCGTATTGCGAGATATAGGCGCCGATGTTGGCGAGCAGGTCCACCTTCATGCCGAGAAAGCGGCCGTCCTTGTCGAGCGCCATCTCGGCCGTGACGAAATTGTCGCGGCCTTGCGCGTCGGTCAGGAAGTGCTCCGTGCGGTCACCGGCCCATTTCACCGGGCGGCCAAGCCGCTTTGCCGCTTCCAGCACCAGCGGATATTCGCGGTAGACGAAGCTCTTCGGCCCGAAACCACCGCCGACATCAGGCGTGATGACGCGCAGCTGGTCCTTCTTGATCTTGAACACGCTGGCCAGGATATACTGCATGGAGTGCACGCCTTGCGACCCGGTGGTCAGCACGAAGCGCTTCTCCTCGACGTTCCATTCGCCGATCGCGGAGCGCGGCTCCATGTAGTTGCACACCAGCCGGTTGTTGACGAACTCGATGCGGGTGACATGGGCGGCCTTGGCGAAAGCCGCTTCGCTCTTTTTCTTGTCGCCCATGTGGTAGCTGAAGGCGCGGTTGGAACCAAGCTCCGGCCAGACCAGCGGCGTGCCTTCGGCCAATGCCGTTGCCGTCCCGGAGGCCGCATCTTCGCCGTCATAGTCGACATCGATCAGTTCGGCGGCATCCTGCGCCAAGGCTCGGCTGTCGGCGACGACGAAGGCAATGGCATCGCCGACATAGTTGACGCGGTCGCCGCACAGGATCGGGATGTCGCGCGTCGGAGCCTTGGTGCCGTCCGGCTGTTCCTGCATGACGCCGGATTTCAGATCGCCGAGATGGGCAAGATCCTTGCCGGTCAGCACCAGATGGACGCCAGGTGCCGTCTTCGCCGCCTCGGTCGAACCGATGGTGAAGCTGGCCTTGGCGACCGGCGAGCGCAGGACATAGCCATGCAGGACGCCAGCCGGCTGGATGTCGTCGGTATAGCGGCCCTGGCCCTGGATGAAGGCGGCATCCTCGCGCCGCAGCACGGATGCGCCCATGCCGAATTTCGGTGTGACGACGGTCATGGGTGCCTCGTGATGATGACAGGAGAAGGAACGCCTGAAATAGGCATTGCCTCAGTTTTGTCGAGGGGCCGTTTCGTGTAAAGAGCGCGGACTTCAAATTTCTTGGACCAGCGGACACAATCCGCCGCCAACGCAATCGACAGGAAAACCCACGGAATGCGCACGGACACCGGCCAGGTCTTCAAACTCGAAGACTATCGCCCCAACGACTACCTCATTCCGAAAACCGACCTTACCTTCCGCCTTTCGCCAGACGCAACGCGTGTCACCGCCGTCCTCACGATAGAGCGTCGTGACGACGTCTCCCTGTCGGCACCGTTGGTGCTCGACGGCGACGGGCTGACGCTCAAGCGCATCGAGATCGACGGCAAGAAGGTAAAACCGGCGGATCTGCTGGCGACGCCTGACCGGTTGACAATCCTCAAGCCTCCGGCGGCACGTCGCTTCCAGTTGCTCATAGAGACCGAGGTGGCGCCGGCGGGCAACGAAGCCCTGATGGGCCTCTACCGCTCGAGCAATGTCTACTGCACGCAATGCGAAGCGGAGGGCTTTCGCCGCATCACCTATTTCCTCGATCGTCCCGACATCCTGTCCGTCTACACGGTGCGCATAGAAGCAATGCGTGACGAAGCGCCGCTGCTCCTGTCCAACGGCAACCTGGTCGACAGGGGCGACCTCGGCGACGGCTGGCACTATGCAGTGTGGCACGACCCTTTTCCCAAGCCATCCTATTTGTTCGCGCTGGTGGCCGGCAATCTCGGCCAGCTTGCAGACAGTTTCGTCACGCTGTCGGGCCGCACGGTCGAACTCGGCATCTATGTCGAGCCCGGCAAGGAGAAGCTGGCCGGCTACGCGATGGATGCCCTGAAGCGGTCGATGAAATGGGACGAAGAGGCATTCGGCCGCGAATACGATCTCGACGTCTTCAACATCGTCGCCGTGTCCGACTTCAACATGGGAGCGATGGAGAACAAGGGCCTCAACATCTTCAACGACAAATATGTGCTGGCCGACCGGGAGACCGCGACGGACGCCGATTTCGCCAATATCGAGGCGATCATCGCGCATGAGTATTTCCACAATTGGACAGGCAACAGAATCACTTGCCGCGACTGGTTCCAGCTCTGCCTGAAGGAAGGCCTGACGGTTTTCCGCGACCACGAATTCTCCGCCGACCAGCGCTCGCGCGCGGTCAAGCGCATCGCCGAAGTGCGCACCTTGCGCGCCCACCAGTTTCCCGAGGACCAGGGCCCACTGGCGCATCCAGTGCGGCCGCGCCGCTACCGCGAGATCAACAATTTCTACACCGCCACGGTCTACGAGAAGGGCTCTGAAGTGGTGCGCATGATCCGCACAATTCTCGGTGCCGACGTCTTTCGCGCCGGCATGGACCTCTATTTCGAGCGGCACGACGGTGACGCGGCGACGATCGAGGATTTCATCAAGGTGTTCGAGGATGCGTCCGGCCGCGACCTGTCGCAGTTCGCGCTCTGGTATCATCAGGCAGGCACGCCGAACCTGACGATCAGTTCGACGCACAATCCGGCGGCGCAGGAATTCACGCTCGAAATCGAGCAGTCGGTACCGCCGACACCCTCCGAAAGCCGCAAGCGGCTGATGCACATCCCGCTGGCTTTCGGCCTGATCGGCGCCGGCGGCAAGCCTGTGCCATATAGCGGCGTCGAAGGCGCCAGCGTCGAGGACGGCGTCATCCATATCCGCAAGCGTCGCCACATGGTGCGGTTTTCAGGCGTCACCGAGCGCCCGGCCGTGTCGCTCAACCGCGGCTTTTCGGCGCCGGTGACATTGTCCGTCGAGCAGAAAGCCGACGACCAGTTCTTTCTCGCCCGCCATGACAGCGACGCCTTCTCGCGCTGGCAGGCCTTCAATACATTGCTGACCGATGCACTGATCACCGCCTTCCGCGAGATCCTCGGCGGCAAGCAGCCGGCCTTTGCACCGCGGCTGATCGAACTCGCCGGCAGCATCGCCGGCGACGAGACCCTGGAGCCGGCCTATCGAGCACTGGCGCTGGCATTGCCCGGCGAAGCCGACATCGCCCGCGACATCGGCCGGAACATCGACCCCGATGCTATCTATGCGGCTCGCGAGGCACTGGCGTTGGCGATCGGCACTGCGAACCGGGACGTTTTTTCGGGCCTTTACCGCGGCCTTGCAGACAAAGCAGCGTTCAGCCCCGACGCGGCGAGCGCCGGACGACGCGCCTTGCGCAACACCTTGCTGGATTATCTGTCGCTGCAGCCGAGTGGAGCAGCACTCGCCGCCAGGCATTTCCAGTCGGCGACCAACATGACCGACCGCGCGGCAGCACTTGCCGTGCTCGCGCATCGTCACCACGGTTCGCCCGAGGCGGTCGAGGCGCTGGCGGCTTTCGAGACGACCTATAGGTCCGACCCGCTGGTCATGGATAAATGGTTCCAGATCCAGGCCAGCGTTCCGGGACCGCAAACCGTCGACACCGTGAAGGCCCTGACCAGCCACCCGGCCTTCTCGATGGGCAATCCGAACCGGGTGCGCTCGCTGATCGGCACCTTCTCCAGCGCCAACCAGACCGGCTTCCATCGTGCTGACGGCGAAGGCTACTGGTTCTTTGCCCAGACTGTGCTCGAGGTTGAAAAGCGCAACCCGCAAGTGGCGGCCAGGCTGGCGACGGCGCTCAGATCGTGGCGTTCGCTCGAACCTTTGCGGCAGGCCAAGGCCAGGGAAGCGCTGCTGTCGATCGCCGGCGCCGAAAACCTGTCGGCGGATCTGCGGGATATCGTCGAGCGCACGCTGACGTAAATATGCAATTTCTTCAAGCGCCCGTTAAATCAGTCCCGGCTGATGGGACTGGGGCTTTGCGGTCAACTCGATCCCAAGCGCCTTCATCACGGCAATCGTCGTTTTCAGGGTCGGATTGCCGTTCTCACTGAAGGAGCGATAAAGCTGTTCACGCGAAAGTCCCGTCT
>NZ_RZQI01000515.1:0-4357 GCF_003998335.1 Mesorhizobium sp. M7A.F.Ca.CA.002.05.1.1
TCATATAGCCGAGCGCGCCGGATTTCGACTTCTCGTCGGAATGGCGCTCAAGTGTGGCGGCCACGTCCTCGGCGGTCACCGTCTTGCCGTTGTGGAATTCGACGCCGTCGCGGATCTTCAGCGTCCACACCTTGGCGTCGTCCGACGAGCCGATCTCCTCGGCGATACGATTCTCGAGCTTGCCTTCGGGCGAAAGCTCGACAATCAATTCGCCCCACATCTTGCCGAAGGCGAACGGCACCTGAGTCATGAACAGCGCCGGGTCGAGGCTGTTGGTGGATTCACCGCCGACTAGGCCGGCCTTCAGTGTGCCGCCCTTGACCGGACCCGCCGCGCGTGCAGCGCTTGAAAGCAGCGAGTTGGCGAAGGGCGCGGAGATACCGAGCGCCGCCGCCCGGCCGAGAAAATCACGACGGCTCAGTTTGCCCGACGCGACACGCCGGCTAAGAAATTCCAGTTCGTTCGACATTTTGAGTTCCTCACTCTGTTGGTTCGACTCTGCGGTCGTTTTTCTTGTTTCTTGTGAGGAGAATAATGACCGCAAGGGAAAGCGGTAAGCAAGACCGAATGCGACATGCCGTGGCGTAAATCGTACGTCGCAATTGGACCAATGAATCGGCGCTCAAAGAAGCGCGCGCCGCACCTTCTCTTCGAAATTGCGCTCGAAGACGAGGGTTTCGTCCTCATAGGCCTCGATTCTGGCGCTGACGATGAAGTTTTGCGCGTCCGATCGCATTTCGGCTGTCGTTTCGGTGCGTACCGACCATCCGTTTCGCGACAGGGTCTGCGTCCAGTGCGTCTTCCCCGAGGCCGAGAGCGGATCGTCGGGGTGGATCGTCCAGGTCTCGCGGGCGATGCTGCCATTGGCCAGGCCATGAGCGAGATCGCGCACCTCGCCGAAATCATCATCGATGGAAAGCGTCACGATTCCGGTCTTTTCGTCACGATCGATATGGCGCTCGGAATTGCTGGCGCGGATCGTCTCCGTTGCCCAGGGAGTGGCACCTTCCGGCTCGGCGAACGCCGCTTCGTCGTCTGTCGCCAGCGGCCGCAGCGGCAAGCGGAGCGTCGCCGCCGACAAGGTCAGCCGGACCGGCTCCGGCGACGGCCAGATGGCAGGCCAATAGGCGTTTGAAACGGCAACACGCAGGTGGTGGCCGGGCGGAACGCGATAGCCGCATTGATCGAGCACGACGCGCGCGAACACGGTTTCGCCCGGCACCAGCGCCTCGGGAAATTCATGCGAATTGCGATGCGTCAGATTGAGCACGCCATAGGAAATCAGTTCCGAGGCGCCGTCGGGATGCACGTCACAGAGCCGGATCGCGATGTTGGCCTGCGGACGGTCGGAGGACAGCCGCACCTCGACTTCCGGAGCGCCGACGATGTCGATGGCCTGACTGAGTTCCGACTGGTCGAAACACACCGACAGCGCATCGTCGGGGCGCTGATCGCCCGGCAGTTCGGGGCCGAAGGTGAAGGGAAAATACTCGCCACCGGCCAGGCCGCAGCTTTGCGGCGAGGCAACGATGGAGGGTTTTTCCGTTGACGGGATCAGATCGACCGTTTGTGTCTTGATGTTGGACGATGGCCATTCCTGCTCCGCCACCCAGCGGCCAGGCCGCTCGGGGTGCCAGCGCGCTGGGCGCACGCTGTCCATGACATAGGCGCGGTAGGCCGGGTCGGACTCGACACCGGTGTCGACACCCTTCAGCCAGCGGTCCCACCAGCGCAGAGCCTCCTGCAGGAAGCCGATGGCGGGTTTTGGTCCTGCGTAGTGCGGGTATTTGTGGATCCATGGCCCGATAATGCCCTTGACCGGGGCTTCGATGTTGCTGGCCAGATGCGAGACCGTGTTGCGGTAGCCGTCATGCCAGCCGCCGATCGACAGCACCGCGGCTTTGACGGCGGAGAAATCCTCGCAGATCGAGCCGCGCTTCCAGTAGGCATCACGGTGCTGGTGTTTCAGCCACAGCGGCGCCAGGAAGGATTGGTTCTCCAGCCGGGTCAGCCACAGATCGCGCCATCTGTTGTCGCCGGCCAGCAGCGGGTCCGGTGGCCGCGACGAGTAGGACAGCATGGTCGAAGCCCAGCCGAAGTTCTCGATCAGCAGGCAGCCGCCCTTGTAGTGGATGTCGTCGGCATAGCGGTCGACGGTCGAGCATAGGCTGATCACGGCTTTCAGCGCCGGCGGCTGCTTGGCCGCCACCTGCAGGCAGTTGAAGCCGCCCCAGGAAATGCCCATCATGCCGACATTGCCGTTGCACCAGGGCTGGCTTGCCGCCCAGGCGATGACGTCGCAGGCGTCCTGCAATTCCTGCTCGGAATACTCGTCGTCCATCAGCCCTTCGGAATCGCCATTGCCGCGCATGTCGACGCGGATCGAGGCATAGCCGTGGCCGGCGAAATAGGGATGCGTCAGCTGATCGCGAAAGATGGTGCCGTCGCGCTTGCGGTAGGGCAGGTGTTCGAGGATCGCCGGCACCGGATCGTCGCCCGCATCCTCCGGCATCCACACCCGCGCCGAGAGCCGGCAGCCGTCCGGCATGACGATCCCCATGTCCGGGAATTCGACGACCTTGCGGGAAAATTCGGTGACTGTTTTCATGGCATGCTCCAGGATCGCCAGATGATGGAGCCGGTGGGGTCGCGTCGTGGGCCAGCCAACGAATTCGGCTGGTCAATCCGCGTCAATTCAGCGGAATGTCGTTATCGTCCTTATTCGCCTGATAGACGCCGGACAACTCATCGTAGCGCGCCGAAATCGCGCCGATACGTGTTTCCAGCCGTTGCCGCTCGGCTTCGGGCAAAGTTCGCACCAACCGACGTATGGAAAAGCTCTTCCAGTAGGCATTCTCGGCATTGTAGCCGCCGGGATCGAGGGTGAAGACCTCTTTCAGGATTTTCAGGTCGTGCGGGATGGCAAAGCTGTCGCGCGAATCCTCGTGGCTGAACAGATAGTAGAAATTGTCGAAGCCGGTCCAGGTGATAGCCGACAGGCAGAGCGAGCAGGGTTCGTGCGTGGCGATGAAGATGGCGTCTTTCGTATCGACGCGTTCAGCCCTGGGCATTTCGTAGAAGCGCTTCAGGCAGTGCACCTCGCCGTGCCAGAGCGGGTTTTCCATCTCGTTGTTGGTTTCGGCCAGCACCAGCGACCGGTCGTCCTTGCGCAGGATCGCGGCGCCGAACAGCTTGTTGCCATGGGTGACGCCGTCGGCCGTCTTCGGCACGATGTCGTGCTCGATAACGTCGAGCAGGCGGTCGATCAGCGAAATATCCGTCATCAGGGGGTCTCCTGCCGCATGTCGCCCAAAGTGCCCCGGGTTTGGGGTAACGACACGCACAAAAAATTAAGGGAGATGGATCTCGTAGGCGTGCGAGAAATGGAACTCTTCGAGATTGGAGCCGTCGCCGCCACGGTCGACGATCAGGAAATCCTGAGGCTCGCCGAGCGGCGTCAGCACGCCATGCCAGAGATTGCGCCGGTAATTGATGCCTTGGCCGGGTGCGGTGATGAAGGCATGCGACTCATCAGGCCCTTGCTCGCCGTCATGGCAGACGACGACCAGGAATGGACGCGGCGACAGCGGGATGAAGGCCTGGCTGCCGAAGGGGTGGCGCTCGACCATGCTCAGCTTCAGCGGCAGTTCGTAAGGCGTGCCGCGCACCATCGAGATCAGCACGCGGGCATTCGGTCCGGTCGCCTCGGCGGTCGCCAGATCGTGATAGCGTTCCGCGCGGCCGCCATTGATCGGGTAGTGGTTGTCGCCGCCCATGTCGATGACGTCGCCGAACGGAGCAAAGCTCTCGCGGGTCAGTGGCCGCGCAATGATCCGCGTCACGGCGTCCGCCCAGGGACACCGACGCCGCCGAGCTTGGCGTGCCGGTTCACGTCCTTGTAGAGCAGATAACGGAATTTGCCCGGGCCGCCGGCATAGCAGGCCTGCGGACAGAAGGCGCGCAGCCACATATAGTCGCCGGCCTCAACCTCGACCCAGTCCTGATTGAGGCGATAGACCGCCTTGCCTTCC
Source organism: Mesorhizobium sp. M7A.F.Ca.CA.002.05.1.1 (assembly GCF_003998335.1). Lineage (NCBI taxonomy): Bacteria > Pseudomonadati > Pseudomonadota > Alphaproteobacteria > Hyphomicrobiales > Phyllobacteriaceae > Mesorhizobium > Mesorhizobium sp. M7A.F.Ca.CA.002.05.1.1. Next base: position 4,032 of record NZ_RZQI01000515.1, read on the forward strand.
AGCACATAGAGCCCGTGCTCCATGACATGGGTCTCGGCGAAGGGAATGACCGCACCCGGTTCAAGCGTGACGATGGTCATGTGCATGTCGTGGCGCAAATCGGCTGGATCGACGAAACGCGTCGTCGCCCAGCGGCCCTCGGTGCCGGGCATCGGCGTCGGCGCGATCTCCTGTTCGTTGGCGAAGAAGGCCTCCGGCGCATCGAGACCGTCGACCGCCTCGTAAGCCTTGCGAATCCAGTGGAAGCGCACGTCGGCCTTGCTTTCGTTGCGGACCGTCCAGCCGCTGGCAGGCGGCAGGAAGGCAAAGCCGCCGGGCCGCAAGAC
>NZ_RZQI01000516.1:0-4350 GCF_003998335.1 Mesorhizobium sp. M7A.F.Ca.CA.002.05.1.1
CCGGCAAGCGGCTTGCCTTGGCCGAGCGCCAGGCCATAGGCGAAATTGCGCGACTGGGTGGACGAGCAGGTCAGCAGCAGGTCGCCAAGGCCGGACAGCCCCATCAGCGTTTCGGGCCTGGCGCCGAAGGCAGCGCCGATGCGGCGCAGCTCGACAAAGCCGCGCGTCACCATGGCGGCCTGGGCGCTGGCACCGAGACCCGCGCCAGTGACGGCACCTGCGGCAATGGCAAAGACGTTCTTCAAGGCGCCGCCGATCTCGACGCCGATCAGGTCGTCGTTCGAATAGCAGCGCAGGTTTTCGGCGGAAAAGCGGGCGGCGAGATCGGCGGCCAATGCCTCGTCGCGGGCAGCGACCACAACGGCCGTCGGCAGGCCGCGGGCGACGTCGGTGGCGAAGCTCGGACCCGACAGAGCGGCAACCGGATTGAGCGGCAGGATTTCTTCGACGATCGCCGACAGCAAGGCGCCGGTCTCGCTTTCGATGCCCTTGGCACACAGAACCAGCGGGACACCGGCCGGCATATGGTCCTTCGCTGCCGCCAGCGTAGTCCGCAGCGACTGGGCCGGCGTCACCGCCAGCACGCAGTCGGCACCGTCGAGCGCGGCCTGGATGTTGCTCGTCGCCACGATGCCGGGCTGGAGCGTAATGCCAGGCAGATAGCGTGGATTTTCGCCGCGGTCGATAGCGGCTACGGTGTCCGGGTCGCGCGCGTAAAGGCGGACGAAATGGCCGGCGCGCAGCATGGCCAAGGCCAAGGCAGTGCCCCAGGCCCCGCCGCCGAGCACGGCAACGCGCCAGCCGGTCGGCGCGGTGTCGTTGCCGCCCATTGCCCGCTCGTTCATGCCTTGGCTCCGCGCCGGCCGGAGCCGACCATCGGCGCCGAGATGCTATCCAGCGGCCAGCGCGAGCGCGGCACGAAATCGAAGCCGTTCTCATGCGCCATGCCGGCGCGCAGCCGCTCGACACCGGCCCAGGCGATCATCGCCGCATTGTCGGTGCAGAGCTTCAGCGGTGGTGCAATGAAGGTGAAGCCGGTCTCGGCACAGAGCCGCTCCAGCATGATCTTGATCGTGCGGTTGGCGGCGACACCACCGGCAACGACGAGGGCCGGGTTTTTCGTGCCGGGAAATGTCTCGCGAAAGCGCGTCAGCGCGCGGGAGACGCGGTCGGCCAGCGCATCGGCCACCGCTGCCTGGAACGAAGCGCAGATGTCGGCGACGTCCTGGTCGCTCAGCGGCGCAATGGCGCTCGCCGCCTGGCGCACGGCGGTCTTGAGGCCGGAGAAGGAGAAGTCGGGCTGCGCCGAGCCCTTCATCGGGCGCGGAAAGGCAAAGCGCGAGGCACTGCCGGCCTGTGCCGTCTTCTCGACATTCGGCCCGCCGGGATAGGGCAGGCCAAGCATCTTGGCCGTCTTGTCGAAGGCTTCGCCGAGCGCGTCGTCGATGGTCGTTGCCCAGCGCTGATAGTCGCCGACGCCGCGCACGGCGACGATTTGCGTATGGCCGCCGGAGACCAGCAGCAAGAGATAGGGAAAGTCGAGCCCGTCGGTCAGCCTTGCGGTCAGGGCATGGCCTTCGAGGTGGTTGATGGCGATCAGCGGCTTGTTCGCCGCAGCGGCAATCGCCTTGGCCGTCATCAGCCCGACGATCAGCCCGCCGACAAGGCCGGGGCCGGCGGTGGCGGCAATCGCGTCGATATCGGCGAGTGCCGTGCCCGAATCGGCAAACGCCGCTTCGATGATGCCGTCCAGCGCCTCGACATGGGCGCGCGCGGCGATTTCCGGCACGACGCCGCCGAAAGCGGCATGCTCCTCGATCTGGCTGAGCACGATGTTGGACAGGATTTTTGGCGCGGCGTCGCTGTCGATGGCCACCACGCTGGCGGCGGTCTCGTCACAACTCGTCTCTATGCCCAGCACGCGGATCAATTCGTCGCTGTCCCTAAAGATTGTATCATGGGGCTTTCCCCGTTAGGAGAACCCCGGAAAAGCCTCGCTTGCCGGGGGGTTATCACGGACTGCGCGCCATGCAAACAATCTTGAGAATCGGAACACGCGGCAGCCCGCTGGCGCTGGCACAGGCGCATGAGGCGCAGGCGCGGCTGATGGCCGCGCATGGCATGCCGGCGGAGGCGTTCGAGGTGGTCGTCATCTCGACCAGCGGCGACCGCATCCAGGACCGGCCGCTGTCGGAAGCCGGCGGCAAGGGCCTGTTCACCAAGGAGATCGAGGAGGCGCTGCTGGCGGGCCGGATCGACATCGCCGTGCATTCGTCGAAGGACATGCCGACGCAACTGCCCGACGGTCTCGAACTCTCGGCCTTCCTGCCGCGCGAGGATGCACGCGACGCCTTTGTCGGCAAGGCGGCGAAGACGATCGCCGAACTGCCGCGGGGGGCGAAAGTCGGCTCGTCGTCGCTGCGGCGGCAAGCGCTGATCCGCCGGATGCGGCCGGATCTCGACGTGGTGATGTTCCGCGGCAATGTGCAGACGCGGCTGCGCAAGCTCGAAGAAGGCGTCGCCGCCGGCACGATCCTGGCCTATGCCGGGCTGAAGCGGCTTGGGCTCGAGCAGGTCGTCACCGATCTGATACCGCTCGATGTCTTCCCGCCGGCGCCGGGGCAAGGCGCGATCGGCATCGAAACCCGTATCGGCGACCGCGATGTCGAAAAAATGCTGGCAGCCGTCCATGATGTGCCGACCGGCCAGGCGCTGGCCTGCGAGCGTGCCTTCCTGGCGGCGCTCGATGGCTCCTGCCGCACGCCGATCGCCGGCTATGCGGCGATCGAGGCCGGAAAACTGTCTTTTGCCGGGCTGATCATCTCGCCCGACGGCACGCAGTCGCACACGGTCGAGCTGCAGGGGCCGGCGCAAGACGCCGCCCGCATCGGCGGTGAAGCGGCCCGGAGCGTGCGCGCCAAGGCCGGCGAAAAGTTCTTCGACGGCTGGCTCTGAAATGCTTCGCGTCCTGGTGACCAGGCCGGAACCAGGTGCTTCGCGCACGGCGCATCGGCTTGAGGAGGCAGGTTTTCAGCCGGTTCTTTTGCCCCTGACCGAAACAAAGGCGTTGCCCGTCGCCGCCGGACTGATCCCGGACAATGCCGTCGCAGTGGCCGTCACCAGCGCCAATGCCATGCGTCATGCGCCGGAAGAAATCATCGCGACGCTCGCCGCCTTGCCTTGTCATGCGGTCGGCAAAAGGACGGCGCAAGCGGCGCGTCGAGCGGGGTTTTTGTCGGTCAGTGAAGGCCCGGGCGATGCGGAGGCGCTGGCCGACAGTCTCGCCGTCGATTTTTCTGGAAAGACGATTGTCTACCTCTGCGGACGCGTGCGTTTTCCGGCGTTCGAACAGAGGCTCGGGACGGCGGGCGTTCGGGTCCACGCCGTCGAGACTTATGACACGCTGACAATGGGGTATTCGGACGAAGTCATCCTCGAACGCCTGTCGGGGCAACCTGCCGACGCGGTGTTGCTCTATTCAGCCAAGGCGGCGGCGGCGATGCAGACCTTGGCAAGACGGCCCGCTCTGCGCGGTCTCTTCGAAAAAACGTGGGTTTTTGCGCTTTCCACGCGCATCGCCGCAGCCTTCGACGATGTCGCCAGCGAAAGGATCCGCATTGCCGCGCAGCCCGACGAGGAGGCACTGCTGGCGCTTTTGCAGGCGCCGCGCTGAGCCGCGTCATCACACCGCCCCTTTTCACCGCTTGGTGATGTGCTAGACCCTTTCTGAACCATCATGCGCCGCCAGGCGTTGAGACGAAGCGAATTGTGCGGAGCCCAGGCATGGTCAAGACGCCGAAGATGCGACACTCGAAAAGCCGCCGCGAGCCGGTGACCATCGATCTCGAGCCGGGCGCCGTCTCACGCATCGCCGACGAGGACGCCGCCACGCAGGAGGCCCGGACAGACGAGGCGAAGGCCGAGGAAGCAGCGAACGCTTCGCAACCCGAGGTTCCCGAAGAGCCGGTTCACGCCGACCAGACCGATCTCGAGCCCTGGGAGCATACCGACGCCCGGGCCGAACCGGAGCAGCCGTCGGCAGCGGCGACAAAGCCCGCTAGCGAGGCCGAGATCCCCTATCCCGGATCGTCCGACGAGCCCGGATCGTCCGACGAGCCCGGATCGTCCGATGCGCCGGCCGGCAAGACCAAAGCCTACGACTACAGTTTCGAGGACGCATCGGCGAAGCGCACGCAGACCGACGGCAACAAGGCGAAACCCGAGACACGGGACGAGAAAATGGCGCCACCCCTTGAAAAGCGCGGCGGCCTCAACGGCGTCGCCGCCGGCATCATCGGCGGCGTCATCGCGCTGGTCGGCGCCGGCGGGCTGCAATTTGCCGGCCTGCTT
>NZ_RZQI01000517.1:0-4349 GCF_003998335.1 Mesorhizobium sp. M7A.F.Ca.CA.002.05.1.1
GATCTACACGCGCGGCAACGCCCGCGATTACGACGCCTGGGAGAAGGAAGAGGGCCTCGCCGGCTGGGGCTATCGCGATGTGTTGCCCTATTTCAAACGCGCTGAGAACAACCAGCGCTACGCCAACGATTTTCACGGCGACCAGGGGCCGCTCGGCGTCTCGAACCCGATTGCGCCGCTGCCGATCTGCGAAGCCTATTTCCGTGCCGGCCAGGAGATGGGCATCCCCTTCAACCCGGACTTCAACGGCGCTGCCCAAGAAGGCGTCGGCTACTACCAGCTGACCCAGAAGGATGCCCGGCGCTCGTCCGCTTCAGTCGCCTATTTGAAGCCGATCCGCGCCCGCAAGAACCTGACCGTCCGAACCGATGTGCTGGTGACGCGCATCGTCGTCGAGAAGGGCCGCGCCATCGGCGTCGAATTGGTCGACAGGCCAGGCGGCGAGAAGAAAATCCTGCACGCCGAGCGCGAGGTGATCGTCTCGTCCGGCGCCATCGGCTCGCCGAAACTCCTGATGCAGTCGGGCATCGGCCCCGCGGACCATCTGAAGTCGGTCGGCGTCACGCCGGTGCATGACCTGCCCGGCGTCGGCTCCAACATGCAGGACCATCTCGATCTGTTCGTCATCGCCGAATGCACCGGCGATCACACCTATGACAACTACGCCAAGCTGCACCGCACGGCCTGGGCCGGCCTGCAATATCTGCTGCTGAAGAAGGGGCCGGTGGCCTCCAGCCTGTTCGAGACCGGCGGCTTCTGGTACGCCGACCCGACAGCCGCCTCGCCCGACATCCAGTTTCATCTCGGCTTGGGCTCCGGCATCGAAGCCGGCGTCGAGAAGCTGAAAAACCCCGGCGTCACCCTGAACTCGGCTTTCCTGCGGCCGCGCTCGCGCGGCACCGTGCGGCTGAAGAGCGCCGACCCGGCCGACCATCCGCTGATTGATCCGAACTACTGGTCCGATCCCTATGACCGCGCCATGTCGATCAAGGGGCTGCGGCTGGCCCGCGAGATCATGCGGCAGAAGGCGCTTGCCCCTTACGTGCTGCGCGAGGTGCTGCCCGGCCCGTCGCTCGCCAGCGACGACGAGCTGTTCGACTATGCCTGCCGCAGTTCCAAGACCGACCACCATCCGGTCGGCACCTGCCGCATGGGCCATGATGATATGGCTGTCGTGACGCCGGATCTGCGGCTGCGCGGTATCGAGGGCCTGCGCGTCTGCGATGCCTCGGTGATGCCGCGCGTGCCTTCATCCAACACCAATGCGCCGACCATCATGGTCGGTGAAAAGGGCGCCGACCTGGTCCTTGGCCGCGAGCCGCTGCCGCCGGCGGTGTTTTCCGGAAACCGGGCTGCTTAGCCACTGAGGGGTAAGATATGATCAGGCACTGTGTTTTCGCTAGATTCCGCAATGATGTCGCCACCACCGAGCGCATGGCGATCCATTCCGATCTCGAGGCGCTTCGACAGGTGATCGACGGCATGGACGCCGTAAAATTAAGCGCCAATGTCAGCCCGGAGCCGTTCGCACGCGGCTTCACCCACGGCTTCACCATCGATTTCCGCGATGCTGCCGCGCGCGATGCCTATCTTGTGCATGAAGCGCACCAGCGCGCCGGCGCGCGCCTGGTTGCTGCCCTGGAAGGCGGCACGGACGGACTGCTGGTGTTTGATCTCGAAATCTAGACCTCACCCTCAAGCCACGATCGAGTTCATCGACAGATGGCACCGGTCGCTCTCATCGCACCTTCCGCCATTCCAGCTGGCGTTCGATCAAATGAGCCACGCGAAAACGTGACCACCGGTCTTCCCTGAACTGGCCAATAATTCCCCCCATCGATGATGATGGAGGAAGATTTGCCCCTTAATTCGCAGCAGAAGAAGACCGTCCTCGCCTCATTCCTGGGCTGGACGCTCGATGCTTTCGATTTCTTCCTTCTGACATTCCTGCTCACCGATATCGCGACCGAATTCCACGCCGACGTGCCCGCAGTCTCCAAGGCGCTATTCCTGACCTTGGCGACACGCTTCATCGGCGCGTTCTTCTTCGGCATGCTTGCCGACAAATATGGGCGCAAGCCCATCCTCATGCTCAACATCGTCAGCTATTCGGTGATCGGCGCGCTGGCCGCCTTCTCGCCCAATCTTGGCATTTTCCTGGCGCTGCGCGCGCTGTTCGGTATCGCCATGGGCGGCGAATGGGGACTGGGCAGTTCGCTGGCCATGGAATCCATTCCGCCGAGCGCACGCGGCATGGTCTCCGGCATCCTGCAATGCGGCTATCCGGCCGGCTATCTGCTGGCGGCGGTGGTCTATGGCCTGCTCTATCAGCAGACGATCGGCGGCTACACGATCGGCTGGCGCGCCATGTTCCTGCTCAGCTTCGTGCCGGCGCTGATCGTGCTCTTCATCCGATCGCATGTGCCGGAATCGCCGGCCTTCGTCGAAGCGCAGAAGACCGCGAGACCGGGCATGTGGGAAACGCTGCAGAAGCACTGGGGCGTCGCGCTCTATGCCGTCGTCCTGATGATGTTCTTCAATTTCTTGAGTCATGGCACGCAGGACCTCTACCCTACCTTCCTGAAGAAGCAGCACGGCTTCGATCCGCATACGGTGAGCTGGATCACCATCGTCGCCAATATCGGCGCCATCGTCGGCGGCCTGGCTTTCGGCGCGCTGTCGGAGAAGATCGGCCGCGTCAACGCCATCACGCTGGCATGCCTGATCGCCTTGCCATCCATCCCGCTATGGGCCTACTCGACCACGCCGTTCATGCTCGCCATCGGCGCCTTCGTCATGCAGGTCGCGGTCCAGGGTGCCTGGGGCGTCATCCCCGTGCACCTCAACGAGCTTTCGCCCGGCGCGGTGCGGGCGACCTTGCCCGGCTTTATTTATCAGGCGGGCAATCTCGCCGCGTCCTATGGCGGCCCCTATCAGGCGGGAATCGCGGAAAGCGCCGGAGGCAGCTATGGCTATGCCCTGGCGCTGTTCGCAGGCGTGGTCGCCGTCTGCATCATCGTCGTCATCCGTTTCAGCCCGGAACGACGTGGCCAGGTGATGACCGTCCTGACCTGAGCGGCGCCTAACCAAGCCTCAGCGCGACGACGCCGGCCACGATGCTGAGCGCGGCGGCACCGCGCCAGCCGGTCATTTTTTCGCCGAGAGCGAAGACCGAGATCATCATGGCGAACAGGATCGAGGTTTCGCGCAGCGAGGCCACCGAAGCGATCGGTGCTTTGGTCATCGCCCACATGACGATCCAGTAGGCGGCGCCGCTGAGCACGCCGGTGAACAGCCCTGCCTTCCAGTCGCGCGCCAGCACCGGCAGTGCCTTCGGCCCACGGAAGATGAGGCACAGCACCAACGCGCCAAAAGCATCGCAGATGAACAGCCAGGCGGCATAGCTCTGCGCGGTTGCCGCCAGCCGCGCGCCACTGCCGTCCGACAGCGTATAGCTGGCGATGAAGATGGAGGTGCCGAGCGCAAAACCGACCGCGCGCAGGTTAAGCTTTTCCAGATGCGCGCCGCCACGAAACGACATCACCAGCGTGCCGGCCGACAACAGGAAGATACCGAGCATGGCGAACGGGCCGGGAATCTCGGCAACGACGAACATGCCTCCAAAGGCCGAGAGCAGAGGTGCTGTGCCCCGTGCCAGCGGATAGGTCTGTGCGAAATCGCCGGCCTTGTAGGCGCCGATCAGGAAGGTCCGGTAGCCCATGTGGAAAATGACCGAGGCGATGATGTAGGGCCACACCTCCGCCTTCGGCACTTCGACGAAGGGCAGCACCACGAGTGCCGCCGCGCCCATGCCTAATGTCATCAGCGTGATCGACAGGAAGCGGTCGAGATGAACCTTGACCAGCGCATTCCAGATCGCGTGCATGGCAGCGGCGGCAAGCACTGCAAAGAAGACGAAAAGCGTCATGTGGCGATGCCGGGCGTTTCCAGGTCTATGTCGACCCGCAGCGGAAAATGATCCGAGGCAACCTCGCCGATGTCGGCACTGATCGAACGCACCCGCCCGGCGAACATGCCGCCGACGAAGCAATGGTCGAGCCGGCGCTTTGCCAGTCTGCCGTCGATGGTCTTCACATGGGTGTGGAAGTCCGGAACCGGCTCCCCGGCAACGGCGGCGGCATCGACGAAACCGCTGAGATAGGCGGCACCCCTATGGTAGGGCGTGCTGCCGACGATGCGGCGATACTCGGCGCTGTCCGGCTCCATGTTGAAATCGCCCATCCAGATCGCCGCCAGCGGGTTTTCCGGCTCCGCTTCGCCGCTGGTCCAATTGCGCGTGGGCTCGTCGTCGACGCCGCTCCACGGTCCGCCATCGGACGGTGCCCGGC
>NZ_RZQI01000518.1:0-4340 GCF_003998335.1 Mesorhizobium sp. M7A.F.Ca.CA.002.05.1.1
CCCTAAGAGATCCCGCCTCGTTATTGTAAGGCCCGATGATGGCGATCTGTACGCGAGGAATTCCGGCCGCCACCAAGTCGCTGGCGACCCGCGCCGCATCGGCGGGGGAATCAAAAAGTCTGCTAATCGTCGGCATGGTCGCTTAACGCTTCTGGCTGTTCAGCGTCGTGTCGGTGAGGAATGACGCGGCAATCAGGTCGTCAACCTCGATTAGGCCCTCGTCGCCCTCCATGATGGCCGCGACCTTCTGGAAGGTCTTCATCTCGTCTTCGGTAATCTGGGCTTCCTGCATCCTGGCTTTGATCTCTGTCATCCGCATGCCAAGGGCATGGGATTTCTTGGTCTCACGGTTCGACATGCTGCTGCTCTTTAGTTTTTCATTGATCATTTTCGCCCACCACCCGAATTTGGGGCAAGGGCAAGCGTTTCCAACCTGGACTTCGGTCGGGCAGGGGCTGGACTTAAGTCTGGTTGCGGGCGTGATTGGGATGCGTGCCAAAGGCCTCTCGTGGCCCCACTCCCATCAAGACCCGACTCCCATCAAGAATCGGGGCCGGATTCCTGCGTCGGTACCCGTCGTTCGATCACCACGGGATGGTGCCGATGGGTTAGGACGAAACCTGTCACGACAGTGCTGTCGTGGTGATGATGCCGGCGCCTATGATCATGGGACGCACGACGGAACATTAGGCGTGCCTGATGGTTTATTTCTCGCAGCCGGGATCACGATTTGGTGGTCTGCTGCAGATCAGTCGGCAAAGGCTGGTCGGCCCGCGTTCTCCGCCAGAGGCGCGGGCTTCCCCAGGCAGCAGGAGAGAGATCATGAACAACATCATTTGGCTCGTTGGAGCTGTAGTCATCGTGATAGCGATCTTGAGCTTTTTTGGCCTCCGCTGAGCGGAAACGCGCGTACCAGTTGAGATGTTTTCCGGGATCTGTCCGCGAGCGCAGGCATGAAGGCATCAGGCGGCCGGTTGGACCGTCTGGTTACTGTCCAGTGCAAGAGGCATCGCTGTCGGCCGAGTCACAGAGGCACGGCGAATAGAAATTCGCCCATCCGACTGACGGGGGACGCGAGTAGTCTCGCTTGAGGGGCAGGTGGAGCGCCGAAGTCGGGATGCGCTAACTCTTTGTTTTCTCTGGTCGGAGTGGCAGGATTTGAACCTGCGACCCCCTCGTCCCGAACGAGGTGCGCTACCAGGCTGCGCTACACTCCGTGACCAGACCGCGGGCTTATAGCCGCCACACTTGGTTCCTGCAAGCGGCACGGCGGCACTTCTGTCGCATTTCGTCGGCTTTCGTCGAGCATTGCCCGAAAGGCCCGGATTCCCTTCCGGAATAAACGTGGCCTAAAGCCTTGTGTGCTAAGCCGCAGCCCTCGACAATTCGTAATTTCTGCCATTCGGAGTTTCCAGTCTTGTCTTTCAGCATCGTTGGCGACGCCCGGCCCAACAGTTTCGAATTCGAAACCGAAGCGCTGATCAAGCCATCCGGCTTTCGCGAATATGATGCGCGCTGGTGGTTCGGCCATCCCGGCTCCGCGCAACTGCCGGAGCTCAATCTGATCGGCGTCCAGGCGCTCGGCATGGGGCTTGGCACGCTTATTCGCCGTCTCGGCGCCGGTCCCGATATCGTCACCGGGCATGATTTCCGCTCCTATTCGCTGTCGATCAAACTGGCCCTGGTGTCCGGTTTGATGGCCGCAGGCGCACGGGTGAGGGACATCGGACTGGCGTTGTCGCCGATGGCGTATTTCGCCCAGTTCGCTTTGGATACGCCCTCGGTCGCCATGGTCACCGCTTCGCACAACGAAAATGGCTGGACTGGCGTCAAGATGGGTGCTGCGCGGCCGCTGACCTTCGGCCCGGAAGAGATGAGCGCGCTGAAGGCGATCGTGCTGGCAGGTGATTTCGATCTCGTCGGCGGCGGCTCCTACGATTTCATCCGCGACTTTCGCGCGACCTATCTCGACGATCTGACCCGCGACAAGCGCATCGCCCGAAAGCTGAAAGTGGTCGCAGCCTGCGGCAATGGCACCGCCGGCGCCTTCGCGCCGCGGGCGTTGCAGCGCATCGGCTGCGAGGTCATCGCGCTCGACGTCGAGCTCGACCATACATTTCCGCGCTACAATCCCAATCCCGAGGACATGCGGATGCTGCATGCCATCCGGGACAAGGTGCTGGCATCAGGCGCCGACATCGGCCTTGGCTTCGACGGCGATGGCGACCGCTGCGGCGTCGTCGACAATGAAGGCAATGAAATTTTTGCCGACAAGGTCGGTGTGATGCTGGCAAGGGATATTTCCAGCCGGCATCCCAACTCGACCTTCGTCGTCGACGTCAAATCGACCGGCCTGTTCCATACCGACGCAATGCTGCGCGCCAATGGCGCCGTCGCTGACTATTGGAAAACCGGCCATTCCTACATCAAGCGCCGCGTCGCCGAACTCGGTGCTGTCGCCGGTTTCGAAAAGTCGGGTCATTTCTTTTTCAATCCGCCGATCGGGCGCGGATATGACGACGGGCTGGTCACTGCCATCGCCATCTGCCAAATGCTGGATCGCAGCCTGGGCAATTCGATGGCCGATCTTTATCGCGCCCTGCCGCTGACCTTCGGCACGCCGACCATGTCGCCTCACTGCGCGGACGACGTGAAGTATGGCGTTGTCGAGCGGGTGGTTGCCGACTTTCGGGCCATGAAGCGGGATGGAATGGTTTTCGCTGGCCAGAAGATCGCAGACCTCATCACCGTCAACGGCGTGCGCGTCGTCGCCGACGACGGCACCTGGGGGCTGGTGCGCGCCTCATCGAACAAACCGGAACTGGTCGTGGTGGTCGAAAGCCCGGTGTCGTCGCAGCGTCGACGGGAGATGTTCGAGGCTGTCGACGCCGTGCTGCGCCGCAGCCCCGAGGTGGGCGCCTACAACCAGACCTTTTGAATGGTAGTTGAATGACCGAGCGGATTGTCAGTTTTGTCATGAGCGGCGGCGTCGGCTCGAGGTTGTGGCCGCTGTCGCGCGAGGACAACCCCAAGCAGTTCCACGATCTGTCCGGCGATGGCTCGATGCTGGCCAAGACCTTGCGTCGGCTGACGGCCCGGCCGGAAGGCGAAACGCCGATCTTCCTGATCGCCGCGGAGCGCCATGCTGATCGCGTTCACGCCGATCTTGCTGGTCTCGACCTGGCCGGCGGCGGTCCGCTGTTCGAGCCGACCGGGCGCAACACAGCCGCCGCCGTCGCACTGGCGACGCTGCGCACGCTGTCCGAATTCGGTGACAGCCTGGTGCTGGTGATGCCGTCGGATCATGAGATATCGACCCCGCGCCAATTCTGGCATAGCGTCGAAGCCGGCACCGAGGCAGCGCGTAGTGGACGGCTGGTGGTGTTCGGCATCAAGCCGACACAGCCCGAGACCGGCTACGGCTATATCGAGGTCGCGGCCGAAAGCGGCGGCACCTTCGATGTGTCGCGCTTCGTCGAAAAGCCGGATATTGAGACTGCGCAAAGCTATCTCAAGGCCGGAAATTTCTACTGGAACACCGGTATCTTCCTGTTTCGCGCCGTCGCCATGCGTGATGCCTTCATAGCGTTCCAGCCGGATATCTGGCTGGCCACCGAAGCAGCTTACAGGGCAGCGACATCGGATCTGTCCGGCCTTTACATGCCGCTAGAACTCTACGCCGCCATTCCGTCGAACTCGATCGACTACGCCATCATGGAGCGGGCAAAAGACATCGCCATGGTGCCGGCCGGCTTCCGCTGGAACGATCTCGGCTCCTGGCAGTCGCTGCTCGATGTCGGCCCCGCCGACGACCGGGGCAATGTCATCATCGGCGATGTCGTCGCTATCGATTGCGAGAATTCCTACATTCGCAGTGATGGCCGCCTGCTGTCGGCGATCGGCATGAAGGACATCGCCATCGTTTCGACATCGGATGCCACCTTCGTCGCCCCGGTCAGCCACAGCCAGCACGTCAAGAAGATCGTCGAGCAGCTCGAAAAATCGGGTCGCCTGGAAACCAGGTTCACGCCGGCGCATGACCGCGTCATCGAAAGCGGCGCCTGGCGCCGGCGCGTGCATCACTGGCTGTTTCAGGAGACCTTGCCGCTGTGGTCGACATCGGGGGTCGACGAACGCCATGGCGGCTTTCACGAAGCGCTCGGCCTGGACGCCTCGCCGCTGATGAAGCCCAAGCGCATGCGCACCATGGCAAGGCAGGTCTATGCTTTCGCCGTCGCCCGAGCGCGCGGCTGGGACGGTCCGGCCGACCGGCTGATCAGCCACGGCATCACCTTCATGGCCGGCAAGGGCCGCACCGACAAGGGCGGCTGGGTTCGCAC
>NZ_RZQI01000519.1:0-4332 GCF_003998335.1 Mesorhizobium sp. M7A.F.Ca.CA.002.05.1.1
GTCTTCGACGGTGTCGACATCACCGGCCTGGCGCCGGAGGCGATTGCCCGCAAGGGCGTCGCGCTGGTTCCAGAAGGCCGCCGTATCTTCGCCAGCCTGACGGTGGCCGACAATCTGCGTCTCGGCGGCGCAGTGCATCAGCCGGCGGCCGAGGCAAGGCTGCGCGAGGAGGAGATGCTGGAGTTGTTCCCGATCCTGCGCCGCTACCACCGCGTCAAGGGCGGCAATCTGTCGGGCGGCGAACAGCAGATGCTGGCCATCGCCCGCGCGCTGATGGGCAAGCCGCGCATGATCCTGCTCGACGAGCCCTCGCTCGGCCTTGCCCCGCAACTGATCGACACCGTCTTCGACCTGATCGCCGAACTGCGCCGCAAGGGCCTGACCATCCTGCTGGTCGAACAGAATGTGGCGCTGGCGCTCGAAATCGCCGACCGCGCCGTTGTGCTCGCCAATGGCGAGGTGGTGCTGTCGGGCACGGCAAAAGAACTCGCTTCATCGGACCTCGTCCGCCAAGCCTATCTGGGAGCTTAAGAAGCATGATCGCGCAGCAGATCATCAATGCGGTGAGCCTCGGCGGCGTCTATGCCCTGCTGGCGCTCGGGCTGGCGATCGTCTTTTCCATCGTCGGCCTCATCAACTTCGCCCATGGCGAGCTGATGACGCTGTCGGGCTATGCGCTTCTGGCCTCGCTGGTGCTCGGCTTCCCGTTCCCGGTGGCGGTGCTTGTCGCCGTCTCCTGCGGCGCGCTCGCCGCCGTCGCCATGGAGCGTATCGCCTTCAGGCCCATGCGCGGCGCCAGCGTCACCAGCCTGCTGTTGACCAGCTTCGCGGTTTCCAGCTTGCTGAAGGTCGTCTTCCAGAACGGCATCTCGGCACGGCCGCAAGCTGTCGCCATGCCTAGCTGGATGACCGGCGCCTTCTCCTTCGGCGACTTCACCATCGGCGTCGGTCCCAGCATCTCCATCGTCGTCTCCGCACTGGCGCTGATTGCGCTGGAAGTCTTCCTGCGCCGCTCGGTGACCGGCACGGCGATGCGCGCCGCGGCGGAAGATTTCGACGTCGTGCGCCTGATGGGCATTCCGGCCAGCCGCATCATCGCCACCGCCTTCCTGCTCTCCGGCCTGCTGGCCGGGCTGGCGGCCATGCTGTGGGTGGCGCAGCGTGCCTCGGTCGATCCGCTGATGGGCTTTACGCCGGTGTTGAAGGCCTTCATCGCCGCCGTCGTCGGCGGGCTCGGCAGCCTGCCCGGTGCGGTCGCCGGCGGCTTCCTGCTCGGCATCATCGAGGTGCTGTTGCAGGCGACACTGCCGGGAGCGATCGCGCCCTATCGCGACGCCATCGTGCTGTCGGGCGTCATCGCCGTGCTGCTGGTTCGCCCGCAAGGCCTGATCCCGGCGGTTCGCGCCCAGCGAAGCTGACCTGATGTATACCAAGCTCGAGTTCGCGCCACTGTCGCGCGACGAGGTGTTCGGCCTGATCGAGGCCGCGGCCTTCGCCGCGGTGGTGACATCGGGACCGCAGGGTCTTGTCGTCTCGCATCTTCCCTTCGTGCTCGATCGCGCGCGGGGTGAAAACGGAACGCTGGTCTCGCATCTCGCCAGGGCCAATCCGCACAGCGCGCTGATCGCCGAGGGCAGGGAGACGGTCGCCATCTTTCACGGTCCGCATGGCTACATCTCGCCGTCCTGGTATCCGCGCAATCCGGTGCGCGACAGCGCGCCGACCTGGAATTTTGCTGTCGTGCATTGTCATGGGCATCCGGTGCCGCTCGACGATCATGCCACCGCCCGGCATCTCCTGCAGCTTGTCGACGTGCTGGAGAAGGAGCGCGACGACCGCTGGTGCATGCGCGAACTGGGACCAGGCGGCATGGAGCGGCGCATACCGCATATCCTTGGGTTTGACCTGCCGATCGAACGGCTCGAAGCCAAGTTCAAGATGGGACAGGATGAGCGCCTCTACGACACGGGCGGAGCTATCGGGGCGCTGGAACAAAACGATCCGGCGCTGGCGGCGATGATGAAGGCGCACAACGCGCATCGCCAGGACTGACCGCCCGCATGCGGCAAGGATAAGAAAAAATGATCCCCAATCTCAACATCGTGCCCTTCGTCAGCGTCGATCATATGATGAAGCTGGTGCTGAAGATCGGCGTCGAGCGCTTCCTCGTCGAACTGGCCGGCTACATCGAGGATGATTTCCGCCGCTGGGAGCTGTTCGACAAGACGCCGCGCGTCGCCTCGCACAGCGCCGAGGGCGTCATCGAGCTGATGCCGACCAGCGACGGCGAGGTCTACGGCTTCAAATACGTCAACGGCCATCCCAAGAACATGCGCGAAGGCCGCCAGACGGTGACCGCTTTCGGCATGCTCGCCGATGTCCACAATGGCTATCCTGTCTTGCTATCCGAAATGACGATCCTGACCGCACTGCGCACGGCGGCGATGTCGGCTCTGGCCGCCAAATACCTGGCGCCGGCCGGCTCCAGCTGCATGGCGCTGATCGGCAACGGCGCCCAGGCCGAATTCCAGGCGGTGGCCTTCAAGGCGCTGCTCGGCGTCGACAGGCTGAGGCTTTACGACATCGACCGCACTGCCACCGAAAAATGCATCCGCAATCTCGCCGGTCTCGGCTTCGACATGGTCGCCTGCGGCACCGCGCAGGAGGCGGTCGAGGGAGCCGACATCATCACCACCGTCACCGCCGACAAGCAGTACGCCACCATCCTCACCGACAATATGGTCGGCTCCGGCGTGCACATCAACGCGGTCGGCGGCGACTGTCCGGGCAAGACCGAACTGCACCGCGATATCCTGCTGCGCTCCGATATCTTCGTCGAATATCCGCCGCAGACGCGCATCGAGGGCGAGATCCAGCAGCTTGCGCCGGATCATGAGGTGATCGAGCTGTGGCAGGTGATGTCGGGCGCCGTACAAGGCCGGCGCGATCCCGGTCAGATCACGCTGTTCGATTCGGTCGGCTTCGCCATCGAGGATTTTTCGGCGCTGCGCTATGTCAGGGATCAGCTGCGCTCGACTGGCCTCTACCAGGAACTCGACATGCTGGCCGACCCCGACGAGCCGCGCGACCTGTTCGGCATGCTGCTGAGAGCGGCCCAGCACGGTTGAGACGAGCGTTGTTCAGCCAGCCGAGCCCCACATGGCATCCGGCACCACCACCAGCTTGCCGACGAAATCCTTGGCGATGAAATCCGCCTGCGCATGGTGGAAATCGGAGAGCTTGTAGACGCCGCCGACCAGCGGCCGGATCTTTCTCGCCTCGATGTAGCCAACGATGCGGCGGAAATCCGCGCGCGTGCCCTGGCTTGAGCCATGCAGCTGCAACTGCTTCAGGTACATGGTCCTGAGATCGAACTGCACGACCGGGCCGGCAATCGCGCCTGCGGTAGTGTAACGGCCCTCGGGCCTGAGAATACGCAACAGGTCGTTGAAGATGGCGCCGCCGACGAGGTCGGCCACCACGTCGATCGGCTGGCCTCCGGTCGCCTCGTTCACGGCTCGCGGCAGGTCGGCAACACCACGGGTGATGACAACCTCGGCCCCGATGTCGCGCACCGCCTGTTCCTTGCCCTTGCCGACGACCGCATAGGGAATGGCGCCGCGCGCCCGTGCCAGTTGCACGATGCCCGAACCGACACCACCCGAGGCGCCTGTGACCAGCACACGCTCGCCGGCCTTGAGCGCGGCGCGCTCCAGCATCTGTTCACCGGTGAGGTAAGCGCAGCAGAAGGTGGCGAGTTCGATATCGCTCATGTCGGTGTCGATGACATGAGCGTTCTCGGCCGGCACGGCCTGGTATTCGGCGTAACCGCCATCGCGGCCATGGCCCATATAATCGATGTCGGCGAGTGAATCGTCGTCGCGGTTGTAGATCGAGAAATCGACCATCACCCGTTCGCCGATACGGTCCGGCGATACGCCTTCGCCGACGGCGGCGACGATACCGACGGTGTCCGTGCCCTGGATGCGCGGGAAAACAAGCGTGTTGCCCTGGCGGCGCCATGTCGACACGGCGGCAGCGTCCTCCTCCGTGCCATAGGCGCCCTGGCGCACCCAGACATCGGTGTTGTTCATCCCGCAAGCGCTGACCTTGACCAGCACTTCACCGGGAGCGGGCCCGGGCACTTTCACATCGCTGCGGTAGACGAGTTTTTCCGGTCCGCCGTGCCCGGTGAGCAGCACGGCGGCCATGGTGGCGGGGAGGGTTCTGATCATGGCATTCATCGGTCGATCTCAGAGATTGGCAAACACGCTCTTCACGGCATCGGCGGTCTTCGACACGACGATGTCGGCTTCCTCGCGGGTCAGGCAG
>NZ_RZQI01000520.1:0-4331 GCF_003998335.1 Mesorhizobium sp. M7A.F.Ca.CA.002.05.1.1
GGACCTGGAGTCCCGCCAGCCTCTCTGCCTCCGCCACCACCTCCGCCGGCATCACACGCTTCCCGGGCACTGCCAAAAGCGTCGACGCATATTGCCCGCGCGGACCCGTCAACCCGGGCTCGGTCGCCAGGAACACCGCAACCGTTGGCAGGCCGAAGGCGCTGGCGAGATGGGTCAGCCCGGTGTCGGCGCCGATGACCAGTTCCGAGCGGCCGATGAACTCAGCGATGTCGGCCAGCGGTGACTTTGGCACCACAACTGTCGATGGCACTGCCTTGGCAATGGCTTCGGCCACGGCCTTCTCGCGCTCGTTCGACCAGGTCGTGACCGGCGTTATCCCCCGCTCAATCAGGAGGCGCGCGGTTTCAATCCAGTCTTCGGCCGGCCATTTCTTGTCTTCGCGGCTGGTGCCGTGCAGCAGGAAGGCGGTTTTTCCGGCAATGCCCGCCAGAGTGCCGACGGGCGGCACGATGCCGGAGTCCAGGGTCGAAAGATCGGGCTGATAGCCGAGCGCCAGCCCGAACAGCCGCCGTGTCCGTTCGATGGCGTGCAGGTCGCGCGGCACGGGATAAGTGGCATCGTAGAACAGCGTCGCAGAAGGTTCGCGCGCGCTCGAACGGTCGAAGCCGGCAATGGGGGCGCCGGCCTGCCTTGCCACCAGAGCCGATTTCAGGAGGCCTTGCGCATCGATGACGAGGTCGTAACGGCAATCGCGCAAGGTGCGGCGCAGGGCGGCCGCCTCGTGCCACGTGGCGCCGTCGAGCAGCGCCTTGCGCCAGCGTCGGATCGCCACCGTGTGAATTCTTTCGATCGCCGGGTGAAGCGCGGCGATACCGGCAAATGCCTCTTCGACGCACCAGTCGAAGGTCAGGTCCGGGCGGTGGAAACGGGCATCCTCGACGGCCGGAAAGGTGTGAATGACATCGCCCATCGACGACGTCTTGACGATCAGCACCTTCATGCCGCTGCCGGGATGTCCAGCAGCCGGTCCGCCGCTGCCGCGACTTGGCCGACTTCCAGCGTCTTCAGGCAGTTGAGGTGGCCGAGCGGGCAGACCTTCTGGTGGCATGGCGAGCACGACAGGCCAAGCCAGACCAACTCGCGGCGTTCCCCCAGCGGCGGCGTGTTCTCGGGCGAGGTCGAGCCATAGACGGCGACGATCGGCGTGCCGACGGCGGCCGCGACATGCATCAGCCCGCTGTCGTTGGACACGGCCAGCCTTGCGGCTGATATCAGATCGATGGCGTCCTCCAGCCGCGTCTGTCCGGCGAGATCGACGACGCCGGGGGCCAGGGCCGCGATCTCCGCCGTCACGTCGCGGTCGTTCTTCGAGCCAAACAGAGCAACCTTCAAGCCTTTGCCCATGAAATCGCGGGCAAGCCCGGCATAGCTTTCGCTGGGCCAGCGCTTGGCCGGGCCGAATTCGGCGCCGGGCATCAGGGCCACGAATTTCTGCGGCGCCAAGCCGAAACGGCCGAGCAGGTCGACCTGGTTTTTCGTGTCCACGGTCAGTCGCGGCGCCCGGAAAGTGCCGCCCTGGGCGAGACCGAAATAGGCCTGCGCTGTGCGTCGTTTGATGCTGTCGGGCAATGGCACGATGTCGGTCAACAGGCCATAGCGCATCTCGCGCAAATTGCCGACACGGCGCGGAATACGGGCAAAGAACGGGATCAGCGCCGACTTCCAGCTGCCCGGCAGGATATAGGCCATGTCGTAGCGGCCGCGCAGCAGGCGGCCGAAGCGGCGGCGATGGGTGAATTCGAGCGCGCCGGGTTTGAGCGGAAAGTCGATCTGCTGGCGGATCTCGGGCATGCGCTTGACCAGCGGCGCGGCCCAGGCCGGCGCCAGCACATCGATAGCGGCGTTGGGACGCAACTCCTTCAGCGCCGAAAACAGGCACTGCGCCATCACCATGTCGCCCACCCAGCGTGGGCCGATCACGAGGATCGTTGGGCTTTCAGCCATTCGACATAGTCTCTGACACCGGTTTCCACTGTCCGGAATTGGCCGTTATAACCGGCCGCGCGCAAACGGGACATATCAGCTTGCGTAAAGCTCTGGTAGCTGCCCTTGAGATGGTCGGGAAAGGGGATGAATTCAATCTCGCCTTTCCCCAACGTGTCGATCACCGTTTCGGCTATGGCGCGGAAGGGCTGGGCACGGCCGGTGCCGCAATTGAAGATGCCGCTTGAGCCCTGTTTCCACAGCCACAGATTGACGTCGGCAACGTCGCCGACGTGGATGAAGTCACGGCTTTGTTCGCCGGGTCCGAACCCGTCATAGGCGCCGAACAGTTTCGGGTTCTGGCCTTGTTCGACCTGGTTGAACAGATGGAAGGCGACGGAGGCCATGGCGCCCTTATGCGCCTCGCGCGGGCCATAGACGTTGAAGTAGCGCAAGCCCACGACCTGTGAATGGTCGGTATCGAAGGCGGTGCGCCCGGCGAACACGGTTCGCCTGACGTAATCGTCGAACAGCTTCTTGGAATAGGCGTATACGTTGAGCGGCCGCTCGAGCGCGGGATCCTCGCGAAACTCCGAGCCGCCGCCATAGACGGAAGCCGAGGAGGCATAAAGGAAAGGCACGCGCAGCGCCTGGCTTGCATGCAGCAGCCGTTTCGAGAAGGCGTAATTCACCTCCATCATGAATTTGCCGTTCCACTCGGTGGTGGTCGAGCAGGCGCCCTGGTGGAACACCGCCTCGATGCGGCCGAGCGAGCCGGCCTCCATGCGGTCCAGGAAATCGTTCTTGTCGAGATAGTCGGCGATCTTGAGATCGGCAAGATTGGCGATCTTGTGACCGTCGGTAAGGTCGTCGACGACCAGGATGTCGTCATGCCCTTCGGCATTCAGCGCGGCGACGATGTTGGAGCCGATCATGCCGGCGCCGCCCGTGACGATGATCATGAAGGGCCTCTGGTTGCTTGCGATTCCGGTCCTTATAGGGGAGGCTAGGCGGGCTGTCGACAAAGCCAGGCGCATGCGCCTGTCCTGCCACTTTTATGCGCTTGTCTGTTTTGTCTGTTTTGTCTATTATGGACAAAACAGGGTGTCCCATGAAAAACTATCCATCGACCGATCTGAAACAGAATCTTGGAGATGTGCTTGCAGCTGCCAGCCAGCAGCCGGTCTCCATCACTCGCCACAACAAGCCGAGATACGTCCTGATGAGCATCGAGACCTACGAAGCGCGCTTCGGCAACGACAGCCGCCGCGTCTACGCTGCGGAGGATGCCCCGACCGAACATGTCGAGATGCTCGAGGAGTACGCCGCGGAATTGGACCGTGATTAAACCCGCCGCTGCGGACGTCTGGCGATATCCATATCTTTGGCATCGTCAACACGGAGACGGCGAGACCGAAGGCCGGAAGTCACGGCCTGTGGCCTTTGTGGCTGTCCTTCCTGGGAAAGCCGGCGGTACGAACCTCTTCATCCTTGCAATCACTTCCACGCAGCCGGGCCGTGATCGCGTTGCCGTCAGCATTCCGGAAATTGAACGCCACCGTGCGGGCCTCGACCCTATGCCCCTTTGGGTCATGGTCGATGAGTACAATCATGATATACTGGAAGCGTCGGCCTATTTCGAGCCGGGTGCGCGAATCGGCGCGTTCAGCCCGTCATTTCACAAGAAAATTATGTTCGCTTTTACTGCGGTTGTCCGCACGGGTCAGTCCAAAGCCATCCCGCGCGCGGACTGAATCGACAGAACAGAGCACGATCGTGAGGGACCAAAAATGCCATCGACCGAACTGCTCATCGCGTTTTTCGCCACCACGGCGATTTTCGCCTACATTCCAGGCCCGGCCATGCTCTATGCGGCCGCGCAGACGATGGCGCGCGGCCGCTGGTCCGGCCTGACGGCGGCACTTGGCATTCATCTGGGCGGCTACGTGCATGTTTTCGCAGCGGCTGCCGGGCTGTCGGTGCTGTTTCATGCCGTGCCGACGCTCTACCTGGCGGTCAAGCTGGTCGGCGCGCTCTATCTGATCTGGCTTGGCGTCTCGCTGTTTCGCAAGCGCGTGGAGGGCGATGCGGCGCTGCCCGCGATCGAGCGCAAATCGGCACGGCGTGCCTTTTTCGAGAGCATCACCGTCGAGGTGCTCAATCCGAAGACAGCGATCTTCTTCATGGCGTTCCTGCCGCAATTCATCGACGCCTCGGCGGCGTTTCCGGTCTGGCTGCAGTTCGTCGTGCTCGGCACGATCGTCAATCTGATGTTCTCTTCGGCCGATATCGTCTGTGTGTTCCTGGCGGGCGCCGTGATCGGCCGTTTGCGGCGTTCGAGCCGCGCACAGCGGCTGATGCAACGGGCGGGAGGGGCTGTGCTGGTC
>NZ_RZQI01000051.1:0-13520 GCF_003998335.1 Mesorhizobium sp. M7A.F.Ca.CA.002.05.1.1
GGCGCTGGCCATGGAGCCGAAGATACTGCTGCTCGACGAGCCGTTCGGCGCGCTCGATGCGCTGACGCGCGCCCATCTGCAGGATGCGGTGATGGACATCCACTCCAGGCTCGGCTCGACGACGATCATGATCACCCACGATGTCGACGAGGCGGTGCTGCTTTCCGACCGCATCGTCATGATGACCAATGGCCCGGCGGCAACCATCGGCGAAGTGCTTCCCGTGCCGCTGGCGCGGCCGCGCCGGCGCGTCGAACTCTCTTCCGACCGGACTTTCCTGCGCTGCCGCGAGGCGGTGCTGAAGTTCCTCTACGAACGCCACCGCTTCGTCGAAGCCGCGGAGTAGCACCATGAGCGAAAGACTTGTCATCATCGGCAACGGCATGGCCCCCGGGCGCATGCTCGAGCACCTGCTGGAACAGGCGCCGGGCCGCTACACCGTCACCATCTTCAACGCCGAGCCGCGCGTCAATTACGACCGCATCATGCTGTCGCCGGTTCTGTCGGGCGAGAAAGCCTATGAGGAGATCATCATCCACGGCGACGGCTGGTACATCGCCAACAACATCACCCTCTACAAGGGCCACAAGATCATTGCCATCGACCGGACGGCAAAGACCGTTACTTCGGATCATGGTGTCACCGAGCCTTACGACAAGCTCGTCATCGCCACCGGTTCGGTGCCGTTCATCATTCCGGTGCCGGGCCATGATCTGCCGGGCGTGCTGACCTATCGCGACCTCGATGACGTCCAGGCGATGATGCTTGCCGCCCAGTCGCGCGCCAAGGCGGTGGTCATCGGCGGCGGCCTGCTCGGGCTGGAGGCGGCAGCAGGGCTGAACGCGCAAGGCATGGACGTCACCGTGCTGCATGTCATGCCGACGCTGATGGAGCGCCAACTCGATCCCGCGGCCGGCTATCTGCTGCAGCGTGCCGTGGAGCAGCGCGGCATCAAGGTGATCACCAAGGCCAACACACAGGCGATCACAGGCAACGGCAAGGTCGGGCAGGTGGAGCTTGCTGACGGCACCATTATCCCAGCAACGCTTGTGGTGATGGCCGTCGGCATCAGGCCGAATTCGGCGCTGGCGAAACAGGCCGGCATCGCTGTCAACAGGGGCATCGTCGTCGACGCCGGCATGCGCAGCAACGATCCCGACATCTACGCGCTCGGCGAATGTGCCGAGGTCAACGGCCAGGTCTATGGCCTCGTCGCACCGCTCTACGAGATGGCGCGGGTCACAGCCAGCCAGCTGGCCGGCAACGAGGCGGCGGCCTTCGTCCATATGGACACGCCGACCAAGCTCAAGGTCACCGGCATCGACCTGTTCTCGCTCGGCGACTTCGCCGAGGGCGAGGACCGCCAGGAGATCGTGCTGCGCGATGCGGCCGCCGGCGTCTACAAGCGCCTCGTCCTGAAGGACGACCGCATCATCGGTACCGTGCTCTATGGCGAGACGGCTGATGGAGCCTGGTTCAACGACCTCAAGAAGAAGCAGACCGATATTTCCGAAATGCGCGACACGCTCATCTTCGGCCAGTCCTACCAGGGGGGTGCCCCGCTGGACCCTATGGCGGCCGTTGCAGCCTTGCCGGATGATGCGGAAATCTGCGGCTGCAACGGCGTTTGCAAGGGAAAGATCACTGGCGCGATTACGGGGAAGGGCCTGACCTCGCTCGACGACGTGCGTGCCCACACCAAGGCGTCAGCCTCCTGCGGCTCCTGCACCGGGCTGGTCGAGAAGCTGATGGTGCTGACCATCGGCGACAAATACAATCCGGCGGCGGTGCAGCCGATGTGCGGCTGCACGACGCTCGGCCATGACGAGGTGCGCCGGCTGATCATCGCCAAGGGCCTGAAGACCATTCCCGCCGTCATGCAGGAACTGGAGTGGACGACCTCCTGCGGCTGCGCCAAATGCCGGCCGGCGCTCAACTATTATCTCGTCTGCGACTGGCCGGACGAGTACGCCGACGACTACCAGTCGCGCTTCATCAACGAGCGCGTCCACGCCAACATCCAGAAGGACGGCACCTATTCGGTGGTGCCGCGCATGTGGGGCGGCGTCACCAACGCGGCGGAGCTGCGCGCCATCGCCGACGTCGTCGACAAGTTCGAAATCCCGATGGTCAAGGTCACCGGCGGCCAGCGCATCGACATGCTCGGCATCCGCAAGGAGGACCTGCCGGCGGTATGGGCCGATCTCGGTCAGGCCGGCTTCGTCTCCGGCCACGCCTATGCCAAGGGGTTGCGCACGGTGAAGACCTGCGTCGGCTCGGACTGGTGCCGCTTCGGCACGCAGGATTCGACAGGGTTTGGCGTCCGCATCGAAAAATTCATGTGGGGCTCGTGGACGCCGGCCAAGGTCAAGATGGCGGTGTCGGGCTGTCCGCGCAACTGTGCCGAGGCGACCTGCAAGGATGTCGGCGTGATCTGCGTCGACTCCGGCTACGAGATCCATTTCGCCGGCGCGGCCGGCCTCGACATCAAGGGCACCGAGGTGCTGGGCCTGGTCAAGACCGAGGATGAGGCGCTGGAGCATATCGTGGCGCTGACGCAGATGTATCGCGAGCAGGGTCGCTATCTCGAGCGCATCTACAAATGGGCCAAACGCATCGGCATCCCCGAGATCAAGCGTCAGATCATGGACGATGGCGAGAAGCGCAAGGCTTATTACGACCGCTTCGTCTTCAGCCAGAAATTCGCCCAGGTCGATCCGTGGTCGGAACGCGTTTCCGGCAAGGACAAGCACGAATTCCGGCCGATGGCCTCGGTCGGGTTTGCGCAGGCGGCGGAGTGACAATCATGAACTGGATCGCCATCGGCTCTATCGCCGACATCCCCCGCCGCGGCGCGCGCTGCGTCGCCACCCCGGAAGGCAAGATCGCCGTCTTCCGCACCGCCGATGATCAGGTCTATGCCATCGACGACCATTGCCCGCACAAGGGTGGACCGCTCAGCCAGGGCATCGTGCACGGTGCGGCGGTGACCTGTCCCTTGCACAACTGGGTGATTTCGCTGGAGACGGGCAAAGCGCTCGGCGCCGACGAGGGCGCGGTGCGCACCATTCCGGTGCGGGTCGAAGGCGAACGTCTGTTCATCGCGCTGGAAGCGCTGGCCAGCCGCGCGGCCTGAACCATGGAGATTGAGGAAGCGCGCGAGGTGAGGACCACCTGCCCCTATTGCGGGGTGGGCTGCGGCGTGCTGGCGAAGGTCGCCGCGGACGGGCAGGTGTCCGTGCGCGGCGACCCCAACCATCCGGCCAATTTCGGTCGGCTCTGCTCCAAGGGCTCGGCACTGGCCGAGACCATCGATCTCGGCGGCAGGCTGCTTCATCCGGAGATCCATGGTCGCCGCGCCGGCTGGGACGAGGCGCTCGACCTGGTCGCTTCGACCTTCTCGCAGACCATCGCCCACCATGGGCCCGATGCGGTCGCCTTCTATGTCTCCGGCCAGTTGCTGACCGAGGACTATTATGTCGCCAACAAACTGATGAAGGGTTTTGTCGGCTCGGCCAACATCGACACCAATTCGCGCCTGTGCATGGCCTCCTCGGTCGCCGGCCACCGCCGCGCTTTCGGCTCCGACACCGTGCCAGGAACCTACGAGGATCTGGAACTGGCCGACCTGATCGTGCTGGTCGGCTCCAACCTCGCCTGGTGCCATCCGGTGCTCTACCAGCGCATCGCGGCTGCCCGGGAAAAGCGGCCGGAGATGAAGATCGTCCTGGTCGACCCGCGTCGCACCATGACCGCTGACATCGCCGATATGCATCTGGCGATCGCGCCCGATGGCGACGTCGCTTTGTTCACGGGCCTGCTCGCTTATCTCGGCCAGCACAATGCGCTCGACCGCGCCTACATCACGACGCACACGACCGGCTTCGGGCAAGCGCTTTTCGCGGCCTCCGCGCTCGACCTGGCCGGCGTCGCCGCCGCCACCGGCCTGAGCGAGGACGAGCTTGGCCGTTTCTACAGCCTGTTTGCGGCGACGGCGAAAACGGTGACGGTTTACAGCCAGGGTGTGAACCAGTCGTCATCCGGCACCGACAAGGTCAACGCCATCATCAACTGCCATCTCGCCACCGGCCGCATCGGCAAACCCGGAGCAGGGCCGTTTTCGGTGACGGGCCAGCCCAACGCCATGGGCGGCCGCGAGGTCGGCGGCATGGCCAATATGCTCGCCGCCCATATGGAGATCGAAAACCCCGACCATCGCGACCGTGTGCAGCGCTTCTGGAACGCGCCGGCCATTGCCGGAAAGCCCGGCCTGAAGGCAGTCGAGATGTTCCAGGCGCTGGCCGACGGGCGCATCAAGGCGCTGTGGATCATGGCCACCAACCCGGTCGATTCGATGCCGGACGCCGATGCCGTCGAAGCGGCGATCAAGGCGTGCCCTTTCGTGGTGGTGTCGGACGTGCTGGCCCGGACCGACACCGTCCGCCATGCCCATGTCCGGCTGCCCGCCGCCGCCTGGGGCGAGAAGGACGGCACCGTCACCAATTCAGAGCGCCGGGTGTCGCGCCAGCGCGCGTTTTTGGAGCTGCCCGGCGAGGTGCTGCCCGACTGGCGGATCGTCGCCGAGGTGGGCAAGCGGATGGGGTTCGGCGAGGCGTTTTCCTATGCGACGCCGGCGGAAGTTTTTGCTGAACACGCGGCGCTGTCGGGGTTCGAGAATGATGGTGTGCGGGACTTCGATATTGGCGTCTACGGCGGAGTTGATGGCGAGACCTACGCAACGCTTGAGCCGTTCCAGTGGCCGGCGCCCGGTCGTGCCGACCCCTTCTGGCCTGCCGGCCATCTCCCCCTCAAGGGGGGAGATCAGCCTGCCGCTCGGCTTTCGCCAATCGCCAACGCTGCGGAAGAAGCGCCGGTGTCAAAGCTGCTAGTCTCCCCCCTCGAGGGGGAGATGGCCGGCAGGCCAGAAGGGGTCGGCACGACTGGGCTCCAGGTTCGCTTCTTCGCCGACGGCAATTTCTACACACCCGATCGAAAGGCGCGCTTCATCGCCATCCGCCCGACCACGGAAGTCCGCACCAGTCCCGACTATCCGCTGATCCTCAACACCGGCCGTATCCGCGACCATTGGCACACCATGACGCGGACCGGCAAAAGCCCGCGGCTTTCGCAGCACATCGCCGAGCCATTCGTCGAGATCCACCCGGTGGATGCGCAGCGCTTCGGCATCGGTGACGCCGACATCGTGCGCGTTTCCAGCCCGCGCGGTGACGTGCTGGTGCGCGCGCTGGTGACGATACGCCAGCGCCAGGGCAGCCTGTTTGCGCCGATGCACTGGACCGATCAGTTCTCGGCAAAGGGCCGGCTCGACACGCTGACCGCGCCGCTGACCGATCCCATTTCCGGCCAGCCGGCGCTGAAACATGTCGCCGCCCGCATCGAGAAATTCGCCGCAAAAGCCTTCGGCTTTGCGGTGACGCGGCATAGGCCGTCGCCCGATGCCGCGGCCTATTGGGCCGTGGCCAAATGCAAGGGCGGCTGGCGGGTCGAGCTTGCCTTTGCCGAAGACGACATCGACTGGGCCGGCTTTGCCGGGTCACTGTTCGGCGCGTCACCGGGTGCGGAAATGCTCGCCTATCATGACTGCGACGCCGGCCAGCATCGCATCGCCGCCTTCGACGGCGATCAACTGTCAGGCGCCTTGTTCGTCGCGCCCGGCCCGGTCGCCGTGTCGCGCGGCTGGGCGGCGGAACAGTTAAGTGCCGATCATGTCGACCGGCGCGGAAGGCTGGCGATCGTGGCCGGACGGCCGGGCGGGGTCGACGTCGATCGCGGCGCCATTGTCTGCTCCTGCTTCGGCGTCGGCGCCAACCAGATCGCCGAAGCGGTGCGCCGCGGCTGCGGCAGCGTCGCGGGGATCGGCGCGGCCCTGCATGCCGGTACGAATTGCGGCTCCTGCCGCGCGGAGATCAGGGTCATCATCGACGCGCAAAGTCTTCAAGCAGCCGAGTGATTGTCCCGACCAAAGGGGCCTGCGCGACGGCGCTGGTTGGGCTATGGTGGCGTAAGCGTGCTGCGCACGAATCGCCTTCAGTCAGGGTCATCCCAATGGCAAATCCCCCGCGCCGACCGACAAATCCGATGGCGGCCGCCGAAGCGGCTTTCAAGCCGGTGAAGAAGCCGGCCGCGCCGGTTCGTGAGCCCTCCGCCGCTCCAGGCGTCAGGGAGCTTGTTTCGATCCGGATCGACCGCGCCGTGCTGGACCACTTCCAGGAGGATGGGCCGGGCTGGCAGGACCGCATCAACGACGCCTTGCGGCAGGCGATAGAAGGCAAGCCGACGGCCGGCGGTTTGGGCGACGAGTAGCGCCCATCGCTTCGTCATCCACGGGCGGAGCAAGGAGCGTAGCGACGCGGCGCAGACCCCTGGAGCTGCTCCGCAGCCCAAGGGATACATGCCGCGACCTCAAAGCGCTGCAGCGGTGCAGAATTCTGTTCCGCTGCATTCCTCGATGGCTGTCACGGAATGGATCCCAGGGTCTCCGCGACGGAGCTTCGCTCCTGCTTCGCCCTAGGATGACGAAGTTGGGGAGGCTTCAGCCAAAGCGGACGTCGGCTCACGCCTCGAAGTGCAGGATATAGAGCTTGCGCGTCTTCTCGTGGATCGTCCATTCGCCTTTCCACCCTTTCGGCAGCACCAGCATTTCGCCCGGGCCGACGTCCTTGCTGCGGCCATCGGGACCATGCAGCGAGACCCGGCCTGACACGATGTGGCACGTTTCGGAATTGCTGTCGCGCGATGCGGTGAAGCGGCCCGGCGTGCACTCCCAGACGCCGACTTCCAACGTGCCGTCGGGCGAGGTCCACAGCGTCTTCGCTGCTTCGAACTGATTGCCGCTGATCGAGGTCGGCTTGGGCTCGGGCTCGCCGAGATCGATCGAGGCGAGATGGGCGAAGGTCTGGAAATCGGTCATGGCAGTCTCTTAATGTCCTGTGATGCGATCGGCGATTGCGGCGAGTTTCGACGTGTGCTGGAGGCCGGCCTCCTCGCGTTCGTCGGCGACGCGGTAGAGCTGATACATCGAGTGGACACCGAGCCAGCGCATCGGCTCGGGCTCCCACTTGCTGACCTGGCGGTTGACCCAGGGCAGGCGGGTCAGCTCAGTGTCGCGCCGCAGGATGAGATCGCGCAGCGTGCGGCCCGACAGGTTGGAACTGGATACGCCGAGCCCGACATAGCCGCCGGCCCAGCCGATGCCGGTCTCAGGGTCGAGACCGGCCGTCGTGCACCAGTCGCGGGGCACGCCCAGCACGCCGCACCAGGCGTGGTCGATGCGAAGCTTGGCTGTCTGTGGCAGAAGGCGGATGAGGATCGCGTGCAGGCTTTCGATCGTCGCCTGCTGCGTCTGGCCGCGCACGTCGGTCTGCGAGCCGTAGCGGTAGGGCACGCCGCGTCCGCCCATGGTGATGCGGCCTTCCCTGGTGCGCTGTGCATAGCAATAGGCGTGCGCGGCGTCGCCGAGAAGCTCATGGCCCTCCCAGCCGATCTCGTCCCATAGCGATTGCGGCAGCGGCTCGGTGATGATCTGCGCGCTGTTGAGCGGCAGCCAGAGCCGCTCATTGCCTGGTATGCCGGCCGTGAACCCTTCCGTGGCACGAATGATGATTGGCGCGCGCACGGTGCCGCGGCTCGTCGTGACCTTGCCCTTCTCGATGCCGGTCACGGTGGTCTGCTCGTAGATCGGCACGCCAATGCGTTCGACGGCTTCGGACAGGCCGCGCACCAGCTTGGCCGGCTGCACGCGCGCGGTGCCGTGGTGGATATAGCCGCCAAGCACATTTCTGATGTTGATGCGGGCTCTGGCCTCTTCCTGACCGATCAGGCCGACACGCTCGCTCGGCACGCTCCAGCCGATCGCATCGGCATAGGCGGCCTTGATCCGTTCGAGCTGCGGCGGGTTGGTGGCGACCGTCAGATTGTCGACCCGGCGGATGTCGGCATCGATGCCTTCGGTCTCGGTCACCGCGATCACTTCGTCGACCGTGCCATGCATGGCGGTTTCCATGTCGATGACGGCGCCGCGCGTCGAGGTCTGCAGATATTTTTCGCGCGACCAGCTGAAGCCGCCGGACAGCCAGCCGCCATTTCGGCCCGACGCGCCGAAGCCGGCGAACTCCCTCTCGACGATGGCGATGCGGATCGAAGGATCGGCCTTCTTCAGGTAATAAGCCGTCCACAAGCCGGTGTAGCCGGCGCCGACGATGCAGACATCGGCTTCGAGATCACCTGGAAGCGGCGCGCGGTAGGCCGGCAGGCCGATGTCGGCATACCAGAACGAGACGTTGCCGTTGACTTTGGCGTCCATGTCTAAAAATCCTGCGGGGAAAAGCGGTCAGGTCATCGTCATGTCGGCGCGGTCGTCGTCGGCAAGAAGTTTTGCATCGACGACGGACCAGCGCAGATCGACCGTGTCACCAATCGAGAACGGTGTGGCTTCCAGCGACGAGCGCACGATGGCGACCGAGCCGTCGCGAAGCGTCACCTGGTATTTCGAACCCGACCCCAGATAGATCGCTTCGCTGACCTCACCAGTGAGGCTGTTCTGCCCGGCGGCGGGAGGCGTGTTGGTGCCGGCAAGCGACAGCTTCTCCGGCCGCAGCAGGACCACCGGTTTGCGGCCGCCGGCGAGCTTGCCGTAGGCCACGATCTTCTGGCCGGCGATCGTCAGGCTGGTCTGGTCTCCGGACGCCTGGGCCTCGCCGCGCAAACTGGTCGATTCGCCGATGAACTTGGCCACGAACAAGGTCGTCGGCTCGTCGTAGAGCTGGCGGCCGGTTCCGACCTGTTCGATGCGGCCCTGATTGAACACAGCGATGCGGTCGGAGAGCACCAGCGCTTCTTCCTGGTCGTGCGTCACATAGACGAAGGTGGTGCCGAGTTCGCGGTGGATCCGCTTGATCTCCAGCTGCAGCCATTCGCGCAGTTTCTTGTCGAGCGCGCCGAGCGGTTCGTCCATCAACAGCAGCGGCGGATCGAAGACGATGGCACGCGCCAGCGCCACGCGCTGCTGCTGGCCGCCGGAAAGTTCGGAGGGATAGCGATGCGCGAAATCGGCCATCTTGACCATGTCCAGTGCTCGTACAACGAGACGGTCGCGCGCCTGCTTGTCCATGCCGCGCAAGGTGAGGGGATAGGCGACGTTCTTGCCGACCGTCATGTGCGGAAACAGCGCGTAGTGCTGGAAGACGACGCCGATGTTGCGCTTGTGCGCCGGCAGGGCGACGATGCTCTTGCCGCCGACGGCAAGATCGCCTGCGGTGAGGTCGGTGAAGCCCGCAACGACGTTGAGCGTGGTCGTCTTGCCGGAGCCGCTGGGCCCCAGCAGCGTCATGAACTCGCCCGGCTCGATATGCAGGCTGACATCATCGAGCGCGGTGAAATTGCCGTAACGCTTGGTTGCGCCCTTGATGTCGATGGCCGCGCCACGTTCCCTCGCAGTCATCTCAACTCCTCGTCGATTTCGAGCTGATGATCAGCCCGGCGCTGATGATCAGCGTCGTGGCAATGAAGATGATGGTTCCGACGGCCGTCACCGTCGGGTCGGCGTCGCGGGTGATGCTGGTGAAGATCTGCACCGGCAAGGTCTTGAGGTAGGGACTGGTGATGAACAGCGCGACGATGATTTCATCGAAGGAGGTGACGAAGGCAAACAAAAGCCCGGACAGGATACCGGGCGCGATCAGCGGCAAGGTCACGGTGCGGAATGTGGTGAAGCGGTTGGCGCCGAGGCTGGCCGCCGCCGTTTCCAGCCGCACGTCGAAGACTTCGAGGCTTGCCGATACGGCGATGATGACGAAGGGGATCGCCAGCATCGTGTGCGCGATGACGAAGCCGGTGGTGGTGCCGACAAGCTGGTAGTCGAGGTAAACGGCATAGATGCCGATCGCCAGCACCACGCCGGGCACGATCATCGGCGTGATCAGGATAGCGCGCAGCAGGCCGGCGCCGGAATGTTTCATGCGGCTGAGGCCAAGCGACGCCAGCGTGCCGATCAGCGTGGCGGCAACGGCGACGAGGCCCGCGACCCTCAGCGAATTGAAGAAGCTCGACAGCCAATCGGGATTGGTGAAGAAATTCGCGTACCACTGCCAGGAGAAACCGGAGGGTGGGAAGGCCAACGACTTCTTCTCGTTGAACGACATCGGGATGATGACCAGCGTCGGCATGACCAGCCACACGGCGACCAGCAGGCAGAACAGGCCGAGCAGGATGCGGAAGGGGGCCAGCCTCATGATCTGGCCGCCTGCTTGTGGCGCTGGCGCATCAGCGGTGCGGCGAGCGCCAGAAGCACGAAGGTCGCGCCCAGCAGGACGACCCCCATGGCGCCGCCGCGTCCCCAGTTGAGCAGGCTGAGCACCTGGCTCTGCACCAGCGTCGACAGCATGGTGCTGCGCGGGCCGCCGAGCAGGGCAGGGGTGATGTAGAAGCCGAGCGACAGGATGAAGACGATGATGGCGCCGGCGAAGACGCCTGGCAGCGACAGCGGCAGATAGATCTGCAGGAAGGCACGTGCGGGCCGCGCGCCGAGGCTGCGCGCCGCCTGCACGAGGCGCAAATCGATGCCGCGCATGACAGAATAGAGCGGCAGGATCATGAACGGCAGCAACACCTGCGCCATGCCGATGACGACTCCGGTCTGCGTGCGGATCAGCTTCACGCCGTCAAAGCCGAGCAGCCTGATGACCGAATTGATGATGCCGGAATCCTGCAAAAGGATGACCCAGGCCAGGGTGCGCACCACGCCGCTGACCCAGAACGGCACCAGCACGCACAGGATGAGGACCAGCCGCAGGCGCGGCCCGACCGCCGTCATGAGATAGGCATAGGGATAGGCGGCGATGACGCAGACGATGGTGACCCAGGCGGCGATGGAAAAGGTGCGCCACAGGACGGTGACGTTCACCGGCGTGGAGAAGAACCAGACGTAGTTCTGCAGGCCCCAGGCCGGGTCCGAAAAACTGCGCAGCGTGACGGTCAGCAAGGGATAGCCCATAGCCGCGATAAGCAGGAGCAGGGCCGGCATCGCCAGCAGCGACGGATAGGCGGCAAGGCGCAGGCGCCGCTGCGGCCCCTGCACGGCACCTGACGGCCGGGGATAATCACCCCCGGCCGTCGGCGTATGCGATGTCTGGCTCACGCCGTCACCTCAGTGGTAGCCGGCTCAGTTGCCGGCCATCAGCGCCGTCCACTTGTCGGACGCAGCGGCGAAGTTGGCGACCCAGAACTTGATGTTCTGCTGATAGCCGAGCTTGGCGTGGTCCGGCGTGTTGGTCAGGAAGGCGGCGACGGACGCGTCGACCTTTGGCTGTGCCTCGTTGTTGATCGGCGAGTAGGAGGTCTGCTCGGTCAGGATCTCCTGCGACTTCTTGCCGAGATAGGCGTTGATCAGCGCGTAGGAGGCATCGGGGTCCTTGGCGCCGACCGGGATGGTCAGCTGATCCATGACGACCAGCCAGTCCTTCCACACCGGCGTATAGGCAGCGCCATTCTTGACTGCCGTCATGGCGCGGCCGGTCCACATGATGATCATGTCGGCCTCGCCGGACTCGGCGAGCTGCTGGGATTCGGCGCCGGTCTTCCAGAAGATCGTGTCGGGGCCGATCGCCTTGATCTTGGCGATGCCCTTGTCGATGTCGGCCGGCGTCATGGCGTCGACCTTGCCGCCGTCGGCCAGGATGGCCTGTTCGATCAAGCCGCCGAGCGGGCTGCCGCTGCCGTCGATGGCGCGGGTGCCGGGGAATTTCGCGGTGTCGAAGAAATCCTTCCAGTCCTTTGGCGGATTGTCCTTGTACGTGTCGTTCTTGTACATCAGGACCATGCCGTAATTCATCGCCGGCACGCTGCACTCGCCGACCTGTCCGGGCGGGATGTGCGAGATATCGAGCTTGGTCAGGTCGAGCTTCTGGAACAGTTTGCCGCAATGCACGAAGGGCGGAAAATCATCCGTGTCGACGACATCCCAGGTCACATTGCCTGATTCGACCTGCGCCTGGAGCTTGGCGATTTCGGTCGGTCCGTCGTTCAGCAGCTTGACGCCGCTCTTGTCGACGAATTCCTTAAGCGCGGCAACCTGGCCGTCCTGGTAGATGCCGCCATACGAGACGAAGGTCAGCGTCTTGCCCTTCAGCGACCCGTCCACCACGGTCCCGGCCGGCGGCGCGTTCTGCGCGTGAGCGGCGGCTGCGAGCAAGGCCAGTGCGGCGGCGCCGACAAGCCCGGCCAATCTTGATCTGCTTCCCATTTTCTAACCCTCCGATGGCTCGCTGTTTGATTTTGGCAGGCCGGGCGCGAGCGTTTTCCGGGCTACATATTGATCGAGGTCGACAGCGCCGCTTGTCGGCGGCGCGATGATCCACAGCACTTCGGCCACCGTATCGCCGACATTGATCGTCCGGTGCGGCGTCGAGGTCGAATATTCGATGCTGTCGCCCTCTTCGAGGGTGAAGCTCTCGTCGCCGAGCGTCAGTTGCACGCGTCCGCGCAGCACGAGGAACATCTCGTTCGCGTTGCCATGCGTGTAGGGCACGTCGCCGGTGGAGCCGCCGACGGCGAACTCGCCGCAATAGACTTCCATCTCGCGGATCGGCCGGCGCGACAGCAGCGTCTTGCGGTAGCCTTCGCTGGTCGGCAGCGCCGGCCGTTCGGCCCGTGTCAGCACCGCGTGCGGCGACACCTCGCGTTCGTCGAAAAGATCGGCGAGGCTGATGCCGAGCGCGTTGGCGATCAGCATCAGCGTGCTGGTGTTGGCACCCGAAAGGCCGCGCTCGAGCTGGCTCAGGAAGCTGGCGGTGGTGCCGATCATGTCGCCGAGCTGGCGCAGCGTCAGGCGCCGCGTGGTGCGATAGGCCTTGATGCGATCGCCCAATACCGTCGAGCGGCGCGCTTCGGCGCTGGTTGCGGCATTGTCGTTGAGTGCGTGATCCGCAGCGATTTTCATGGCGATCTCAGGGTTCACTTAACATGCTATTAAGTGAGGCGTCCTGGCAAGCGGAATCGCCTTGTCATTTGAAAATCATCGATGGACCTGCAGAGAGCCCGTAATCGGCCGACCGGCAACGCCGGTTCGGCTCGATCACTGGATCATGAAGCGCGAACTGAATGGCAGGCTTGCCGCGCCGACGGCCTTCGGGCTGATGCTGACCCGCGCGGGCAGCGCTTCGATGCCGGGGAATTCCCGGCCGATGTCGGCGCACAAGGCCTTGGCGATCTTCTGCGGCGCGTAGCTGGACAGGACGACCGTCCTGAATTCGACAAACTGGGTCAGTGCGGAAATAGAGGCTTTCAGGCGGTTGGAGCATTCCCCTAGCCATTCGCTGTAGGCCTCGCCAAGGTCAGGCCACTCGGGGCTGCTGCTCCAGATGATTTCGGACGGGCGCCGGCGCTTGGTCAGTTCGCTCTCCAGGCGCATCAGCCCATGATCGAAGCTGGCGCTGGAGTTTCCCTTGTAGATCTGGTGGTTGAGGATGAGCCTACTCTGCAGCCGTGCTCCCAGATAGAAGAAC
>NZ_RZQI01000521.1:0-4313 GCF_003998335.1 Mesorhizobium sp. M7A.F.Ca.CA.002.05.1.1
CGCGACAACCCCGCATAAAGCTAAGCCGCCGAAACTCAACATAGCCTTAACGTAGGCAATCCTGTCCCCCGAGGGAACAGCCAATTGTGGCCGAAATGCCGCAAGACGCGCCAAAAGCGCGTGATGGTGCCATCCAACTGCCAACTTGCCTTTATGCCAGCGCCCCTTCGGCCGCCTCGCGCGACGAAATGACCTTGTCGATGAGGCCGAAATCCTTGGCTTCGTCGGCGGTCATGAAATGGTCGCGGTCGAGCGTTTTCTCGATCTCTTCGTAGCTCTTGCCGGTGTGCTTGACGTAGACCTCGTTGAGGCGACGCTTCAGCTTGATGATATCCAGGGCATGGCGCTCGATGTCGGACGCCTGGCCCTGGAAGCCGCCGGAAGGCTGGTGAACCATGATGCGGGCGTTCGGCGTGGCAAAGCGCATGTCCTTGTGACCGGCGGTCAGGAGCAGCGAACCCATCGAAGCCGCCTGGCCGATGCAGAGCGTCGACACGGCCGGCTTGATGAACTGCATGGTGTCGTAGATCGCCATGCCCGAGGTGACGACGCCGCCCGGCGAATTGATGTAGAGGTTGATTTCCTTCTTCGGATTCTCGGCTTCGAGGAACAAAAGCTGCGCGCAGACCAGCGTCGCCATGCCGTCCTCGACCGGACCGGTGATGAAAATGATGCGCTCCTTGAGGAGGCGCGAGAAAATGTCGTAGGCCCGCTCGCCGCGATTGGTCTGTTCGACCACCATCGGAACGAGGTTCATGTAGGTTTCGACGGGGTTCTTCATCAGATATCTCTTATCTCGCGGTGGGATTCCGGCGCCGGGAATGCCGGCAGATCGGGCAGAATCGGTTCTGGATCGTTATTCCGTAAATAGGATGCCGGCTCATCCTTGTGCAAGGCCGACCCCTCCTAGCCATCTGGGTAAGTCGAATCAAGCTTTCTGACCAAGGATTCGCGGGCGGCGGATGCTTCCGCGGGTCCGGAGCCGCATGGCCGGCCGCGCAAGGTAGCAGTTTCTTAACCGCGTCACTTAACGAAATGCGCCGAAACCGCTTTTTTCCGAGACGGCTTCCTCTACAATTCAACGTTGAACTTATGCGTAGAGTTCAACAGGGGAAGTGTCATGCCCGGGAAAACCGCATGCTTCACCATCGCCGGCCTGACCATGCTCGGCACGATTTCGCAGACGGCGGCCGGCGGCCGCGCCGTCGAATGTTACGAGCCGGTCCGCAGTCCGGCCGTCTACGACACGGTCTATGAAGACGTGATGATCAGTCCGCCCGGTCAGCAGGTCGACTATATCGCCCCTATCTATGGCACGCGCGAGCGCGTCGTGATGACCGTTCCGGCGCAAGTGACCTACCAGGTCGTGCCGGCCGTCACCCGCACCGTCTACCGCACGGTCCGGATCGATGGCGGCGGCTATTCCTGGGAATGGCGCGTCGTCCATGGCCGCAAGGTGCTGTGCAAGGTCTGGCACAAGGCGCGCTACGAACGTGTCGCCAAAACCGTGGTGATCCAGCCCGAACGCACGCGGCGCGTGGTCATCCCCGCACAATACGACAGGATCGCCCAGGAGGTGCTGGTGCGGCCGGAGCAAAGGCGCATCATCGATGTTCCCGCCTCCTACCAGACCGTCGCGCGTCGTGTGCTGGTTCGCGAGGGTTCATCGGGCTGGCGGCGGGTGCATATTCCCAGGCATTGCCAGAATTAGGTCACCCCCGGCGGCGCTCAGGCGACCTCCGCCCGCAGCCATGCCTTCAAGCCGGCAATATCCCCATCGCCGACAGCAGCGGCAACGCGCCTGCCGACCGCCGCGCCGAACTTGTAGCCGTGACCGGAGCATGCCGAGACAACAAGGCATTTGCCCTTTTCATGCGCCATGAATTTTTCGTCTGATGTGAAAGTGTAGGCGCAGGTGACGACCTCGGTCACACGATAGTCCTCGATGCGGTCGATCGGCGGCGAAAACAGGTTGCGGATCGCCTCGCCCTCGCCCGCCACCGGCTGACGGTTCCAATCGGCGTCGCTGGTCGGCACCCTGTGCCGCCCGGACCCGAATTTCATGCCGGCGCCGCCGGAGGGCGGGATCACATAGCCGTCGATCGCGCCGCCGACATCGAGGACGACCGGTGCCGCCTGCCAGGCCGCCTCGAGATCGGCGGGCGGTTCGACATAGGCAAGTGCGGTTCGATAGGTCTTCAGCTCGCCGTCCAGCTCCGGAAACAGTTTCAGCACCCAGGCGCCGGCGGCGACAACGATGCGGTCGGCCTGCATGGTCTCACCGCTTTCGAGCACGATGTGGCCGGCTTCGGCGTCGACTTCGACGACCTTGCTATTTTCGTAGACATTGGCGCCGTTGGCGCGCAGCCACTTTGCCAGGCCGGACGCGATCTTGCGGCAATGCAGGGCGCCGCCTTCGGTTGAGAAATAGGCGTAGCGGAACGACCCGGCTTCCAGGAACGGCCAGCGCTTCACCGCAGCATCGGGCTCCAGCAATTCGAACGGAAAATTGCCTTCTTCCAGGCCCTCGCGATATTCCTCGGCCTCGTCGCCCGGCTCGCGCGAAATGCAGACAAATCCTCTGGGATCGAGGTGGCTTTCGCCGAGATCGGCCCACATCTCGTCCCAGGCCTGGTAGGCTTCGGTGATCAGCCGGCCATAGCCGGTCCCCGCGCGGTAGGCGCGGCGGATGATGCGATGATGGTCGCCCGACGCGGCCATCGGGTTTGGGATCGGCCCTTGCTCGACGATCGAAACGCTGTGGCCGGCCTTGACCAGCGACCACGCCGTCGAGAGACCGGCAATACCCGCACCGACAACGATCACCTTCATCAAATCAGACTTTCCGCAGCCGGTTGGCTGGCTCAACGTATTGGATTGCGGGCGCCAACATACGGTCTGGAACCAAGCTGGCAAGCCGCGCTATTGGTCTGGC
This sequence comes from Mesorhizobium sp. M7A.F.Ca.CA.002.05.1.1, assembly GCF_003998335.1. NCBI lineage: Bacteria > Pseudomonadati > Pseudomonadota > Alphaproteobacteria > Hyphomicrobiales > Phyllobacteriaceae > Mesorhizobium > Mesorhizobium sp. M7A.F.Ca.CA.002.05.1.1. The sequence continues at coordinate 2,936 of NZ_RZQI01000521.1, forward strand.
ATGAGCAAATGGACGCCTACCGCCCTGGCCTTTGATCCAGCCACTCGACATCTGCGGCTCGACCCGCACGAGCCGGCCTTTTTTCAAAACCCTTATGATGCCTATGCTTTCCTGCACGGCGTATCGAATGCATTCTTCTGGGAAGAATTCGGCTTCTGGTGCTTTGGCGGTTTCGACGACGTCAACCGGCTGCTGCGCGATCGCCGCTTCGGCCGGCAGAACCCGGCCGGCATTCCAGACAGCCGCGGCATTGGACAGGACCGCAGCCATCTCAGGGCCTTCGACGGCGTCGAAGCCAATTCGATGCTGGAACTGGAGCCGCCGGTGCACACGCGGCTGAGAACACTGGTCAACCGCGCCTTCGTCTCGCGTCAGGTCGAACGGCTGCGGGCGCGTGTCGAGGCTTTGGCCAACGAGTTGATCGACCGTTTCGAACCAGGCAAGGCGGTCGACCTGTTGCCTGCTTTCGCGGCGCCCTTGCCGATCACCATCATTGCCGAAATGCTCGGTGTCCCGGTCGAAATGGGGCCGCAACTGCTCGACTGGTCGCACCAGATGGTCGCCATGTACATGCATGGCCGCACACGCGCGATCGAAGAGACGGCCAACCGTGCCGCCCGCGAATTTGCGGATTTCCTCCGTGGCTACGTCACCGAGCGACGCCGAAATCCCGGCGACGACCTGTTGTCGCTGCTGATCTCGGCGCAGGAGGACGGTGAGAGGCTGTCGGAGGACGAGATGGTGTCCTCGGCGATCCTGCTGCTCAATGCCGGCCATGAAGCGACCGTGCATCAGACCGGCAATGCCGTCCGCTCGATCCTTATGCAGGGCGGCGATGTCAGCCGCTTCTTCGGTTCGCCCGAGGCGACCGCGGCAACGGTCGAGGAATGCCTGCGCTTCGACGCGCCGCTGCACATGTTCGCGCGCTATGCCTATCAGGAGATCGAGGTCGCGCCCGGCATCGTCGTGCAGCCGGGCGAGACGATCGGGCTGCTGCTGGGCATGGCCAATCATGACCCACGCGCCTTCGCCGATCCCCTCGCCTTCCGGCCCGACCGTGCCGACCAGAAGAACGTGTCCTTCGGCGCCGGTATCCATTTCTGCATCGGCGCGCCGCTCGCCCGGCTCGAATTGCAGGTGTCGCTGAAAACCCTGTTCGAACGGCATCCGAAGCTGCATCTTGCCGAAGAGGCGCGCTTTCGGGACACTTACCATTTCCATGGGCTGGAAACGCTCGCCGTCGGCTTTTGACGGCCACAAGCCGGGGCTGCCTCAGACTGTGCCCGGGGAATAGGTGGCGCCGGTTTGCCTGATCTGACTGAGTTGAAATTCGCCTTCCTGGAAGAGCCGCCATTCTGCTTTGCAGGTGCATCGGGCG
>NZ_RZQI01000522.1:0-4312 GCF_003998335.1 Mesorhizobium sp. M7A.F.Ca.CA.002.05.1.1
ACCACCCGCCACTGGCTGCAGCCGAAGCGGGTGATCGCCGAGGGCGGCAAAGTGTCGGGCATCGAACTCGAATACACCGCCATGAACGGCGACAGGCTTGCCGGCACCGGCGAGACCCTGACGCTCGTTGCCGACCAGGTGTTCAAGGCGATCGGACAGAGTTTTGTGCCGGCAGCCCTCAACGGCAGCGGTGCGTCGATCGATCTCGAAGCCGGCCGCATCAAGGTGGATGCGGAAGGGCGTACGTCGCTTGCCAGGGTCTGGGCCGGCGGCGACTGCATCTTCGGTGGCGACGACCTCACCGTCTCGGCGGTCGCGCAGGGGCGCGACGCTGCGGAGAGCATCAACCGGGCACTGACCTCGAACGGGAGGGCATGAGCATGGCAGATATCAGAAACAATTTCGTCGGCATCAAGTCGCCCAATCCGTTCTGGCTTGCCTCGGCGCCGCCGACCGACAAGGCCTACAACGTCATCCGCGCCTTCAAGGCCGGCTGGGGCGGCGTGGTGTGGAAGACGCTCGGCGAGGAAGGCCCGCCGGTGGTCAACGTCAACGGCCCGCGCTATGGCGCGATCTGGGGCGCCGACCGCCGCCTGCTCGGCCTCAACAACATCGAGTTGATCACCGACCGCGACCTGCAGGTCAATTTGCGCGAGATCAAGCAGGTCAAGAAGGACTGGCCCGACCGCGCCATCGTCGTCTCGCTGATGGTGCCTTGCGTCGAGGAGGCCTGGAAGGCGATCCTGCCGGTGGTCGAGGAGACCGAAGCCGACGGCATCGAGCTGAATTTCGGCTGCCCGCACGGCATGTCGGAGCGCGGCATGGGCGCGGCTGTCGGCCAAGTGCCGGAATATATCGAAATGGTGGTGCGCTGGTGCAAGCAGAACACCCGCATGCCCGTCATCACCAAGCTGACGCCCAACATCACCGATGTGCGCAAGCCCGCACGGGCGGCACATGCCGGCGGCACCGATGCGGTGTCGCTGATCAACACCATCAATTCAATCACCGGTGTCGACCTCGACAGCTTCGCGCCGCAGCCGACAATCGACGGCAAGGGCTCGCATGGCGGCTATTGCGGCCCGGCGGTGAAGCCGATCGCCATGAACATGGTGGCCGAGATCGCGCGCGATCCAGAAACCCGCGGCCTGCCGATCTCCGGCATCGGCGGCATCACCACCTGGCGTGACGCGGCCGAATTCATGGCGCTCGGCGCCGGCAATGTGCAGGTGTGCACGGCGGCGATGACCTATGGCTTCAAAATCGTGCAGGAAATGATCGCGGGCCTCGAAAACTGGATGGACGAGAAGGGGCACGCCTCGCTCAACGACATCGTCGGCCGCGCCACGCCCAATGTGACCGATTGGCAGTATCTCAACCTGAACTACGTCGCCAAGGCGCGTATCGACCAGGATGCCTGCATCAAATGCGGCCGCTGCCACATCGCCTGCGAGGACACTTCGCACCAGGCGATCACCAGCATGGTCGACGGCGTCAGGCACTTCGAGGTGAGCGAGGCCGAATGCGTCGGCTGTAATCTCTGCGTCAATGTCTGCCCGGTCGAGAACTGCATCACCATGGAGCCGCTGGCAGCCGGCGTGATGGACCAGCGCACCGGCAGGCCGGTATCGCCCGTCTATGCCAACTGGACGACGCACCCGAACAACCCGATGGCCAAGGTGGCAGCGGAATAGGGACACGTCACGAGAAGAGCGCCGAGGGCGCAGCAGCTTCTCTTCCCCCCCGTATAGTGACGGGGAGAAAGACGCTGTCATCGCCGATTTCGCCAATCACCAACGTATTCCTTTTTCGAAAGCGGACGACTCTGCATTTTCCTATTGCAGATAAGAATTATCCACGATAATATATATCCATGATAAAGGAGCCGATCCAATGAAACTGGGCGAGGGCGTTGAGGCAGCCATCCATTGCGCTGCCACGCTGGCGAGTGTGGAGGGGAACAGCACCATGCCTGGCGCTGCTCTCGCCGAGGCCTTTGGCCTGTCGCCTAGCTATCTGCTGAAGCATCTCAACATGCTGAGCGCCGCGCGCATCCTGGAATCGGTGCCCGGGCCTGCCGGTGGCTATCGGCTGGCGCGGCCGGCCGAGCGCATCACGCTGCTCGACATCGTGCTGGCCGTCGAGGGCCGCGAGCCGGCCTTCCGTTGCGGCGAGATACGCCAGCGCGGTCCGGTGAAGCTCGATGCTTCAGCCTATGTCAAACCCTGCGGCATCAACGCGGCGATGCTGAAGGCCGAGCGCGCCTATCGCGCCGCGCTCGCCGAGACCAAGCTGTCCGATATCGTGGCCACCTATGCGGCAGAAGGCGATCCCAGGTCACTTGCCGCGAGCTGCGCCTTCGTCGAGCGCCACCAGCGGCCGCAGAAATCCAGTTAACCCCGCCGACCCAAACCCAGGCAGATTTGAAAGGACAAGAAGATGAAACAGAGGCTGCAATTTTTCGCCAAGGCGCCGGAGATCATGAAGGCCGTGTCGGCGCTCAACAAGGCGGTGGACGAATGCGGGCTCGAGGTGAGCCTGCTGCACCTGATCAAACTCAGAGCGTCGCAGATCAATGGCTGCTCGTACTGCGTCGAGATGCATAGCCGCGAGGCGAGGCGCGACGGCGAGACCGAGCAGCGGCTCTACCTGGTTTCAGCCTGGAAGGAATCGCCGCTGTTTTCCGAGCGCGAACGCGCCGCCTTGGCCTGGACCGAGGCCGTCACCCTGATCGCCAACAATGGCGTGCCGGACGAGCTCTATGCAAAGACGCTCGAGCATTTCTCGGAAGAGGAATTGGTCAAGCTGTCCGTTGCGCTCGGCATGATCAACACCTGGAACCGGCTGTGCATTCCGTTCCAGGCCATTCACCCGATGCCGGCGGCCAAGGCCGCCTGATTGTCCATTTATGTTGGGAGCGCCGTCGAAAGACGGCGCTCCACTTTCCAAGGGAGCGTTTGATGCCTGCCGATTTGCCTTCAACCTTGTTGTTTCTCGCTCGCCTGTTGCTCGGCGGCGCCTTCGTCTTCGCCGGCCTGCGCAACATCCAGAACGCGGCCTTCCTGACCCAGATGATGGCTGCGCGCGGCGTGCCGCAGGCAAGATTGGCGCTGTGGCTCGGCATCGTGCTTCAGATCGCCGCCGGCGTGCTGGTCATCGCAGGATTGTGGACGGCACTCGCGGCCGCGGTGCTGCTGGTGTTCCTGATCGTTGCCACGCCGATGTTCCACAATTTTTGGGACCATCAGGGCCCGGATCGTGCGTCCCGCATCAATGGCTTCGTCGGCAATGTCGCCCTGAGCGGTGGCTTTCTGACCCTGATCGCGCAATCCGTTTGACGCACAGTTGCATGCCGACTGCGGCCTCTGGTGCCGACGGCTCGATCATAAAATCGGAACCAATCGAGGCGTTGACGCATTTCACACCTGCATGCCCAGCATCCAGGATGGAATATGAAAATCGCCCATGTCGCGCCGCTTTATGAATCGGTGCCGCCAAGGCTCTATGGCGGCACCGAGCGCATCGTCTCGTATCTAACCGAAGCGCTGGTCGATCTGGGCCATGAGGTGACGCTGTTCGCCAGTGGCGACAGCCAGACTTCCGCGACGCTGGTAGCCAGCCGGGAACGCGCGCTGCGCCTCGATCCGCGTCCGCTCAAATCCGAGATCGCTGCGCATCTTTCGATGCTTGCTCAGGTGAGGGACCGGGCGTCGGAGTTCGATGTCATCCACTTCCACCTCAGCCATTTCCTGCACTTTTCCTTCTTCGAGGATCTCGCCGACCGCACGGTGACGACGCCGCATGGCAGGCTGGATTATGTGGACCTGGCGCCGGCCTATGAACGGTTTCCGCGTTTTCCCCTGATTTCCATTTCGCACAGCCAGAAGGCGGGCCTTGCCAAGGCCAATTGGCTGGCGACGATCCATCACGGGCTGCCGACCACTCTCTACGAACCGACTTTCGAGACGACGGCGGAAGAACCCTACCTTGCCTTCCTCGGCCGGTTCTCACGCGACAAGCGCCCGGACCGCGCCATCGAGATCGCCTTGCGGTCGGGGCTCAAGCTGAAGCTTGCGGCAAAGATCGGCGACGACGACCGCGCCTATTTCCACGAGGTGGTCGAACCGTTGATCGACGGCGATCGCATCGTCTATGTCGGCGAGATCGAGGAGGACCAGAAGGCGGAATTTCTCGGCAAGGCGGCCGGCCTGCTGTTCCCGATCGACTGGCCGGAGCCGTTCGGGCTCGCCGCCATCGAGGCCATGGCCTGCGGTACGCCGGTGATCGCCTGGAATTGCGGTGCGCTGCCCGA
>NZ_RZQI01000523.1:0-4302 GCF_003998335.1 Mesorhizobium sp. M7A.F.Ca.CA.002.05.1.1
AAGGTCAAGCGCCGCAAACACCGGAAGCTCCTGGACCGGCGGCCGACGGGCGCTCTGTTCCGGCCGTGGCACCACAGCGACGGGCGAGGCCACCGATTCCGACGGTCTGTGGGCCTCCGCCGCCGGGACACCGGTCTCGCCCGGCGCCGGCGATCGATTCTCCGTGGGACGTGTCTCGTCGCGCGCAAAAACCTTGCGCCCGCGCCTTCGCTTGCGCCGCTTCTTGGGCTTGCCTTTGTGGGGTGCGTCGCCCGCCTGCCCGTCCGCGGAGCGGAGCTCCGTCGGGCGGCGTTGCTGCCAGCTTGCATTCCCCGGGCCAGCCGACCGCCGGGAAGCGCTGGACACGCCCACCTCCGGCGCGCCGGCGCCGGTGTCGTGGTCTTCCACTGTCGTTCCTTCCGGCGCCGCGCGAACCTATGATGGACGCAGCAGGCGCTTCAGTGTTTTAAGTTGCCGCCAGACTAACAGCGCCGCGCCCGATCACCAAGAGCCGCGTGCCGAATTTTGCCGGCAGGCCGCAAACCGCCGTTCCGGGGCGGCCGCGTAATGAACCCGCACGCCGCAGTTGCCGGCGCTACGCCTGCCGGCACCTCTTTCGGCCGCTCACTGCGGCAAATCTAGCCGGCCGACGCTGCGACAAGGGTTCGCGGTTGAATAGCCGGCTTCGATGAGGCATTTCTGAAATGAGCGGAAGAATCCGGCAAAGCCGGCCTCCCACCAGCCACGAAAAGGAAGCGGACCCGCAACGCATGGCAGTCAGGCAATGAACTGGAGACGCTATTTCTGGCCGGTTGTGGGCATCGCCGCCGTGATCTTCTCGCTGCTGCTGCTCTGGCACGAATTGCGCGGCGTTTCGCTCGACGACGTCTGGGACGGTATCACCGCCATTCCGACCCGGGGCTGGATCCTTGCCGCGCTGAGTTCGATCATCGCCTATGCCTCGCTTGCCGGCTACGACCACATCGCGCTCCTGCATATCGGCAAGCGCGTGTCGTGGCTGTTCGTCACGCTGTGCTCCTTCACCACCTATGCGCTGTCGCACAACATTGGCGGCTCGGTGTTTTCCGGCGCCGTCATCCGCTACCGCGCCTATGGTACCAGAGGCCTGACCGGACAGGATGTCGGCGTGCTGGTGGCGGTCTGCTGGATCACCTTCGTGCTGTCGACGATTTTGGCCTCGGGCCTGGTTCTGGTGTTCGAGCCTGAGATACTCGACCGGTTTTCCGGCATCGCCCATCATGGCCTGTCGGAAGCGGCCGGCATCGCGATGCTGCTGCTCGTCGCCGCCTATGTCTTCGGCAGCTGGCTGCATCTGCGCCCGCTGAAGATCGCCAGCTTTCAGCTGCATTATCCGGCGCTGCCGATCGTCGCGCGGCAGTTGCTGATCGGCCCGATCGAGTTGCTGGCCGCCGCCGCGATCATCTTCTTTGCCCTGCCCGCAGCCCACAATCCCGGCTACTTCGTCATACTGGGCGTCTTCCTCGTCTCCTTCTCGATCGCGCAGATCTCGCACGCGCCGGGCGGGCTCGGCGTGTTCGAGGTGGTGTTTCTCGCCGGCCTGTCGGACATGGATCCGGTCGGCGTGCTGGCGGCGCTGCTGGTGTTCCGGCTGTTCTACCTGATCATCCCGCTGATTCTTGGCCTGGGTGTGGTGCTGTTCTTCGAACGCTCGCAGTTCAGCCGGACGGAGCCTTGAGGAGCGGGATTGGATCTGGAGGCCGCGCGCCGGCATCTGAAGTGCGGCGCCTGAAATCACCTGACGAAACGTGCCATTGAACCACAGAGCAGGCTTGACTATTTTCCGCTGGCGGCTACAAGGCAGCGCTCACAGCGGCTTGCCCGCTCGGCCCGCACGGTTCATGACCGCGCCTGCTGGGGAATAGGTTAACGGTAGACCCACGGACTCTGACTCCGTTAGTCCTGGTTCGAATCCAGGTTCCCCAGCCAAGATAAACCCACTGAAAACACTGAATTCTTGCCGCCAACCGAAACTTGGTGGTGCATGCCGCTGTGACAAAATAAGCGAAAAATAAGCGAATTTTAGCTGCCGCTTATTTTCCAGCCGCTTGGCCATCTTGCCGCAGGCTTTTCCTTTCGCGCTGGCCACACCATTTTCGGCCATGCCGCCATCCGATGCTTTCGCCGCGATGATAGCCGGGCTTTAGGCGGCGGCTTGAGTCGCGCCGATATCGCTAGCAGAGCCGGGGTTTCGCAGAACGACGATTCGGCGCTGCATCCATGGCAACAAATCGCGACCACATGGCCGGGAGGGCGGCGCGCGTTGAGCGCTTGCACCGGGAGGTGGTCGCCGGACCAAGACGCAATCCTACGCCTAAGCTTCTTTTTTTTCGAGCCATTGGATGAAGCCGAGATTTCGAGTGCGGTACTGGTTGATAGCGCTTTCCCTGCCAATTTCTTTGACCGCCTTGGCGAATCGCGTCAGTATTTCGATCATCTCGGGCGTGGCGTCGATCAGGTTCATGTAACGGCGTAGGCCGGCGAGCATGTCCCTCAGTTCCTCACCCTCATGCCCCTTGAGAATCTGGACATAACTTTCCACATCAATCGTAGCCGCTTCAGCCAGCAGTTCCGGATCGGTGATATTCTTGGCGAGCGCCATCACAGTCTCGTCGGTTGTGCGCTTCGGTTTCGTGGCGTTTTCAGCTTCCTTGATCCGCTTGAGCAGTTCAGGGGACAACTCCCGGCCGAACTCGTACAATCTATCGGTATCGAAGGCGGCGGGCTCATCCTTCTTTTCCCGGATGTATAGTGTGACCAGCTCTTCTGCGCGCGGATCTCCCAACTCACGGAACGTGCGCTCGACGCTCACTAAGTCGCCGAGGTCCAAGTACTTAAGCTCGCTTGCAAAAACCTCGACGAACCTGTCGAGTATGGGCTTGATCGGCTTCGTGAAGGACAGATGTAGGTCATCCCAAAGCTCCCGCATGGCTTCTTTTGCCTTGCGGTACATATCAGCCTCATTCAGCTCCTTCGCGTGCGCGTTCAGCCGCGATTGATCGAAGTATCCATTCTGGACAGCCTCAAGGAGGGTCAGGTCGAACGCGCTGGTGCCTGTGTACCGGTATTGGACAAGCAGGTCGCGCCATTTCAGGTCGAGGTCGGCGTCCTCCTTGATCGGGTTATAAGCGTTGACTCGCTTCAGGTAGTCGAGCGGTGGTGCGCCCTTTGGCTGAAGGTAACTCCAGGCGAGTAGGGTGATTGTCCGAACAGCATCCATTGTCACGCTAAAGGAATATCCGGCGAGCATAGGCGCGACCTGCTTAGCCAGAGCTAGAATTTTCCAGATCACTCGGACGTTCTTGATGCCCAGCAGGATAGCATGCTGACGGACCATGGCGGCGATGTTGTCACCGTCCCCCGGAATAGCGATGTCGGCAATCTCGGCGCAAGAAGGGTCGAACCGCAAGTACAAGTCCACCACCTTCTCTAAGTAGGACTCGAATTCACCCTTGTCCTCTAGTTGCTCGTCATTGAGGATCAGCACAACCTTGCACTTCCGATCGTCTCTGAGCTGGGAGATGTAGCCCAACACATCGACGCTTCTGAGCCCATCGCCCTTGCGTTCCAGATCATCGACCAGGACGATCTGATTGCGGATGCTGAGTGCTGCTGCTTCAACGGCTGCTTCACTGGCACTACCGGTAAGAGATGCGAAAACCTTCCATACGACGTTGGAGGATTTCGCCTCGTTTATGTAGTCGGTGTAGTCGTTAAAATCGAACGGCTTTCCGATTTTCTCAATCGCCACCGTGGACTGAAAAATGTCGCGCTTGATGTCTTGAATCGAGTTCAGGCCGAACAATGAGACTTTTGCGTAACGTTTCAGCTTGAGTTTTTTACTGAGGACCGCCTTCGAGAGAACATCGTCCCAGGTATATGTCTTGCCCGTGCCCCAATCACCGCGGATACACAGAACCTGCTCCTTATTTGACGCTAGAAACTGACCGATGGCTTCACGCACCCGCTGCACTGACATAATACCCCCCTCCGCAAGTAGCGGACAAATGTAGCTGTCCTGCGCCAAGATGCCAGGGCCGGACGACGGCGTTACGCGTGACGAGCGTCTTTCGCCCAGAAGATGGTCTCTGGAAGATCGTGCATCGTCACGCCGATCCGATAACGACGGCTCAGCGGGCCAATTCGGTACTCCGCCGATAGACGCTATTATCGATCTGGCGCCTGGGTGCGGAACATGGTCCTTTAATTAAATTAGCAGAAATGCATAAAAAGGCCTATAATTCGGACAGCCGGCATTCCCCCCCAAGCCGGTTAGGCTCGGCC
>NZ_RZQI01000524.1:0-4296 GCF_003998335.1 Mesorhizobium sp. M7A.F.Ca.CA.002.05.1.1
GTTCGGCATCGTCAGCGTGCTTTTGTGGCTGGATTTCCGGCTCGGCCTGCTGACGCTGTCGACCATGCCGGTGCTGTTCATCGTGCGCCTGTTCTGGCTGCCGCGCGCCAAGGTCGCCTTCATGGCCGCGCACGAAACCAACTCGATCGCCAATGGCGCGCTGGCCGAAGGCATCCATGGCGTGCGCACGGTGCAGAGCCTGGAGCGCCAGCACGTCAATTTCGACCTCTATGACGAGAAGGTGCTGGCCAATCTCAATGCCCATCTGACCTCGGCGAAATACGCGCAGGTGATGGTGCCGATCGTCGACACGCTGACCGGCATCGCCATGGCGACCGTCATCGTCGTCGGCGGTTCGATGGTGCTGTCGCACAGCCTCGACATCGGCGTCATGGTGGCGTTCCTGTTCTACATCCAGCGCTTCTTCGACCCGATCCGCTCGCTGACCATGCAATACAGCGTCATGCAGCGCGCCATGGCTTCGGGCCAGCGCATCTCCGAAGTGCTCGACGTGCCGGTCGACGTCAGCGACAGGCAAGGCGCGGTGACGCTGTCGCGCGACATGGACGGCTCGGTCGAGTTCAGGAACGTCACCTTCGGCTATAGGCCGAACCAGCCGGTGCTGAAGAACATCTCCTTTCGCGTCAATCCGGGCGAGACCGTGGCCCTTGTCGGCCCTACCGGATCGGGCAAGTCCAGCTCTATGGCGCTGGTGCACCGCTTTTACGATGTCTGGTCGGGCGAGGTTCTGGTCGGCGGCCATGATGTGCGTGACCTGACCCAGGATTCGCTCGGCGATCAGGTGGCGATGGTGCTGCAGGAGCCGTTCCTGTTCTCCGGCTCGGTGCTGGAAAACATCCGCTACCACAAGACATCAGCCAGCCGCGAGGAGGTGGTGCGCGCCGCACAAGCCGTCGGCGCGCACGATTTCATCGAGAACCTGCCCGATGGCTACGATACCGAACTCGAGCAGCGCGGCGGCAATCTCTCGCTCGGCCAGCGCCAGCTGATCAGCTTTGCGCGTGCACTGGTGGCCGACGCCAAGATCCTGGTGCTCGACGAAGCCACGGCCAGCATCGATTCCTACACCGAGATGCTGATCCAGAAGGCGCTGATCACCCTGCTGGAAGGCCGCACCGGGCTGGTCATCGCCCACCGTCTTGCCACCATCCGCGGCGCCGACCGCATCATCGTGCTGCAGAACGGCGAGATCGTCGAAAGCGGCAACCACGACCAATTGATGGGCCGAAAAGGCCTCTACGCCCGCCTCTACAACATGAACTACGCCTCGTTCGACGACATTTCGGAAGGCGAGCTGGAGTTGGATGCGGCGGTCGGCAAGGCGACGTGATTGGGCCTACCACAGGCGCCTACGCCATTTCGGGGCGTTTTGAACCCTCGCGGATGGCCTTGTGCACGCCGCGCTGCAGATCCATGAATGCAGGGCTTTCCATCACCTCTTCGCGGCGCGGGCGCTCGATATCGACGTTGAAGGTCTGCGTGATGCGTCCCGGGCCGATCCCCATGACGACGATGCGGTCCGACAGATAGACGGCCTCCTCCACATCATGAGTGACAAACAGGACGGTCAACCTGTGTTCCTCCCAGATCTGGGTCAGCAGTTCCTGCATCTGATGCCGGGTCAAGGCATCGAGCGCGCCGAATGGCTCGTCCATCAACAGCATCTTGGGCCGGTAGGAAAGCGCGCGCGCAATGGCGACGCGCTGTTTCATGCCGCCCGAGAGTTCGGCCGGATAGCGGTCGGCGCTGTCGGACAGCTTGACGAGTTCGAGATGCTCCAGCGCGATCCTGCGGCAGGTCGGGCGATCGTAACCGGCGGCCTTGAGGGCAAATTCGATGTTCTGCCGCGCCGTCAGCCAGGGAAGCAGCGTGTAGGACTGGAAGACGACGCCACGGTCGAGACCCGGCTGCAGGATCGGCGCGCCATCGATGCTGAGATCGCCGGCGTCGAAGTCCTGCAGTCCGGCCACGATCGACAGCAGCGTGCTCTTGCCGCAGCCCGACGTGCCGACCAGGGAGACAAACTCGTTGTCGGCAAGATCGAGATTGATGTCGCGCAGCACTTCCGTGCGCCGCTCGCCGGTGCCGAAGCTCTTGTGGAGACCGGCGATCCGCAGTTTGGGGGGGCTCATCGGCTGGACCTCATTGCGAGCGGCCCTCTTGCTTGAACAGCACCTTTTCCAGCGCCTTCATCACCTGGTCGGTGATGAGGCCGAGCAGGCCGAGCAGCAGGATGTAGCCGATGATCGTGTTTGTCTGGAAATAGCGCTGCGACACGGTGATGCGATAGCCGAGCCCCGAAGTCGCGGCGACAAGTTCGGCCAGCACCAGCCAGGTCCATGCCCAGCCCAGGCTGATGCGCAGCGTATCCCAGATGCCCGGCAAGGCGCTGGGAACGACGATGCGCGTCAGGATCTTGCGATCCGGCAAGCCGAGTGTACGCCCAAGGCCAATGAAATCGGCTGGAACCCGTTTCACATTGTCCATGATCATCAGCACCTGCTGGAAGAAGGTGCCGATGAAGATGATCAGGAATTTCTGCGAATCTCCGGTGCCCGCCCACAGGATGGAGAGCGGCACGAAAGCGACGACCGGCATGTAGCGGATGAAATCCACCAGCGGCTCGATGGCCGCTTCCCAGGACCGGAAACTGCCGATCAGCACGCCGATCGGTATCGACAGGGCCGAGGCGATGAGGAAGCCGATGGAGATACGATACATCGAGGCTTTGAGGTCCAGCCACAACGTGCCGTCGGCGGCGAGCTTGGCGATCTGCATAGCTACGCTGCCCGGCGACGGCAGGAAGATCGGCTTTACCAACCCCAGTCCGGTCGCCGCCCACCAGGCAAGGCCGAGCCCGACGAACACGGCCACCGCGATGATCAGGAAGCGCGACCTGGCGATGGGCACGCCGATCCCGGAGGATCGGCGGCGCCTCGCCGGTTTCGTGACCGGTCCTGCCGCCGGTCGCTCCCGGGGCATCTGTGTCACCACCGCGATCCGGCCTTCGTCATTCCGCTGCCTTGACGAAGGCCGGGTCGATCATCTGCTCCGGCGTCACATCGGCCTGCAGCAGCTTGGCGTTCTTGGCGGCGGCTTCGACATCGGCGAAGGTCTTGGTGGTGAAGTCGCCTGTCAGCGCCGTCTTGTTTTCGGCGAGTGAGTAGTAGCGTACGCCGTCAAAGGCGGTGTTGAGGTCCTTGACGTCCGAACCGACGGCCTTGGCGATGATGGCGCGTCCACCGGGCGTGTCGGCATTGTAGTCCTTGAGCGCCGCGTCCCAGCTCTTGATCATGGCCAGCACCTGGCCGGGCCGCGACTTGATCACCTCGTCACGCACCACCAGCACGTCGCTGATCAGGCCGGGATCCTCGCCGGCGGTGAACAGCAGCTTGAGGTCCTTGTTCTGCGCCATGGCGACGGTGAGGTACGGTTCATAGGTCACCGCGACCGGCACCTGGCCGGCGATCAAGGCGCTGCCGGCGTCGGACGCCGGCATCGGAACCGGCTTGACATCGTCGATCGACATGCCGTTCCTGGCGAGCGCGTATTTGAGCAGAATGTCGCTCGTCGTGCCTTCCTCGAAGGCCACCTGCTTGCCCTTGAGGTCCGCGATGGAGGTGACGTCCTTGCCGGCGATGATGGCGTCGGCGGTCATGGAGACGTCGAGCAGCAGCACGATCTTCACCGGAAGGCCGGCCGCGACCATGCCCATCGCCGTGTGGGTGGCGATGTTGGCGGCGTCGAGCTGGCCGCTTGCAAGTGCTGCATTGATGTCCTTGTCCTCGGCGAAATTAACGATCTGGACGTCGCTCAGCCCGTTCGTCTTGAACAGGCCCTTGGCCTCGGCGACATGCCATTGGCCATAGCCGAGCCAGGGCTCGATCCCGATCTTGAACGCTCCTGCCTCGGGCGTGGTGGGAATGGCCGCATCGGCTGCGTAGGCTGCCGGGGCGGCGGCCAGCCCGATGGCGGCGGCCATCACGAGCGCGCGAAATTGTCCTGTTAGGTTACGCATCATCTTTGTTCCCCTTGATGATCAGACCGCTTTTTCTAACCCAGGCAGCCGGTCTGGTGAGACTGCGGGTTTCTGCTCTTGCGGCACTGTGCCTCGGCGTCTTACCTGCCACTTCATGGTGAAGTGCGAGGATATTTCAGCGTCAGCGGGAGCGGATGTCAAGGCTAAAATACATACATGCATATACAAGTTGGAAAGACTCAATTTTCACGCTTTTCCGGATCGATCCGATCGAGGAAACCCGTCACCCGATCGGC
>NZ_RZQI01000525.1:0-4268 GCF_003998335.1 Mesorhizobium sp. M7A.F.Ca.CA.002.05.1.1
GTTGATCAGCACCTTCGGATTGACCAGTTCGATCTGCCGCTCGATGAACGGCCGGCAGATCTCGGTTTCGTGCGGCGTCGGCGTGCGATTGCCCGGCGGCCGCCAGGGAATGACATTGGCGATATAGACTGAAGTACGGTCGAGCCCGATCGCCGCCAGCATGCGGTCGAGCAGCCGACCCGATCGGCCGACGAAGGGCAGGCCCTCGATGTCCTCGTCGCGGCCGGGTGCCTCGCCGACCAGCATCACGGCGGCGTCCGGGTTGCCGTCGGCGAACACCAGGCTCTTGGCGGTGGCCTTGAGATTGCAGCCCTCGAATGCCGCCATGTGCTGGCGAAGCTCGTCCAGCGTCGTTGCTGTCGTCGCCAATTGGCGAGCCAGTGCCGCCTGCGCTTCGTCGGGAACGGTGGCCGACGTTGGGCGCGCAACCGGCGGCGCACTTGATCTGTCACTTGGTTCGGGGCGAGACATATTCGTCGAACGCTGCGGTGCGGCGATATCGCCCGAAGACGCCGCCGCGCGCTCCATGGGCTTTGGCGCAACCTCGGCGAATCGGTTCACGGGCTGGTCTTCAAGCGCCTCGTCGACGCCCACGCTGGCGTAAAAGGCCAGCAAGTCGGCGATGTCAGGTATGTTGTTTGGGGAAGCGGCAGTCATGCCGGCACATTCATCCGCGCGAGCACGATTTGCAAGTTTGTGATTGGCGAAAGCGGTGATGACAGCCAATCTCCCTCCTTGAGGGGGAGATGGCCGGCAGGCCAGAGGGGGTCGTCGCGCGTAGAGCGTCAACCTCCTCTGTCGGCGAAGGGGAGTCGCGTCCGGTCGTGCCGCCCCTCGAGGGGGGAGAGCGCGCCCCGCATCCGCGCCTCATCCCGTCGGTATGCGTGGATCCTGCACGAGGTAAAACGTCCATCGCGGTGTGTAATCAGTCATCAGGAATTCGAACCTGGCGGTTTTCAGCGGGTCGACCTTGCCATTCCTGAACAGCAGCCGGTCATAGGGTTCGAAATCGCGATCGAAATCGGCGAAATTGCTCGACAAGATATTGTCCGGCGTCTTGTTGCGCTGGTCGAAGGAAAGCCCGTCGCCGAACACGCTCGGCCGATTCAGGATCTCCTGCAATTCGAACTGGAATTCGACCCAGGCCTGGCCGCTGTTGTTGAGCACCTCGATGCGCATATACATCATGCCGTTGGCGAATTCGTCGGCCTTGCCGAATGCCTGGATCGGTTTTGTCGTGCGGATCGTCAGCGTCACCGGCGTTGACGAATTCAGCTCTTCGGTGATGACGAACGGATCGTCCTTCGTTCCGATGCCCGAGGCGCCGGTGATGTGGAAGCCGCCAAGCTCGTCGGAGAAGGAGTAGGCGCCAGCCGCCCAGACCTTCACTTCGTCGGCGGCAGCGTGATGCGGCGCCAGCATCAGAAGGGCCAAAAGGAGCGCCCGGCGGATCCGGCCGGGCGGGAAAAGAAAGCGCGTCGATGAAAAGCCGGCTGGCCCAGGAATGCGCATGGCGTGAAGTATGGCCGATAAGCAAGCCGTCGAACAATTAAAAACGCGCGCCTCGCAGGCAATGCCGGGCGAAAAGCAGTCTTCCAGCCTCGCAATGCGCGACTTTTTGGCCAAAACGGCATTGTCACGTATGCGCCGGTTTCCTGTCGTCAATTGATGCGCTATGCAGCGCGGGAGCCAGCAAGATACCCGAATGGGATAAGCCAGTGCGGAGGGGTTGATGAGCGACATCGAACGCGAAAGCATGGAATTCGACGTGGTTATCGTCGGCGCCGGCCCTGCCGGCCTCGCCGCAGCCATCCGCCTCAAGCAGGTCAATCCCGAGCTTTCGGTCGTCGTCCTGGAGAAGGGCGGTGAGGTCGGCGCCCATATCCTCTCCGGCGCCGTTGTCGATCCGATCGGCATCGACCGGCTCTTGCCGGGCTGGCGCGATGAGGACGGCCATCCCTTCAAGACGCCGGTCACATCAGACCATTTCCTCGTCCTTGGTCCTGCCGGCTCGTTTCGCCTGCCCAACATGCTGATGCCGCCGCTGATGAACAATCACGGCAACTACATCGTCTCGCTCGGCAATGTCTGCCGCTGGCTGGCGACCAAGGCCGAAGCGCTCGGCGTCGAGATCTATCCGGGCTTTGCCGCCGCCGGCCTGCTCTACAATGAGCAAGGCGCCGTCACCGGTGTCGTCACCGGCGACATGGGCGTCGAGAAGGACGGAACGCACGGTCCGGGTTTCGCACCCGGCATGGCGCTGATGGGCAAATATGTGCTGATCGGGGAGGGCGCTCGCGGCTCGCTCGCCAAGCAGTTGATCGCCAGATACAAGCTTTCCGATGGCCGCGAACCGGGCAAATACGGCATCGGCCTGAAGGAACTCTGGCAGGTCAAGCCGGAGAACCACCGTCCGGGCCTGGTCCAGCATTCCTTCGGCTGGCCGCTTGACTTGAAGACCGGCGGCGGCTCGTTCCTCTACCATCTCGAGGACAATCAGGTGGCGGTCGGCTTCGTCCTCCACCTCAATTACAAGAACCCCTGGCTGTCGCCCTTCGAGGAATTCCAGCGCTTCAAGACCCATCCGGCGATCAGCGGGACTTTCGACGGCGCCAAGCGCCTCGGCTATGGCGCGCGCGCCATCACCGAGGGCGGCTGGCAGTCAGTGCCGAAACTCTCCTTCCCCGGTGGTGCGCTAATGGGATGTGCGGCGGGCTTCGTCAACGTGCCGCGCATCAAGGGCTCGCACAATGCCGTGCTGTCCGGCATGCTGGCGGCCGAGCATGTCGCAGAGGCGATCGGTGCCGGGCGCGCCAACGACGAACTCGCTTCCTACGAGGAAGCCTGGCGCGCGACCGACATCGGCAAGGATTTGAAGAAGGTGCGCAACGTCAAGCCGCTGTGGTCGCGCTTCGGCACGATCGTCGGTGTCGGCCTCGGCGGCCTCGACATGTGGCTGAACACGCTGTTCGGTGTCTCGCCCTTCGGCACGCTGAAGCATGGCAAGGCCGACTATGCGACGCTCGAGCCTGCCGCCCGGCACAAGAAGATCGCCTATCCGAAGCCCGATGGCGTGCTGACCTTCGACAGGCTGTCCTCGGTGTTCCTGTCCAACACCAATCACGAGGAAAACGAGCCGGTCCACCTGCTTGTCGGCGACATGGAACTGCAGAAGCGGTCCGAGCACGATGTCTTTGCGGGCCCCTCGACGCGTTACTGTCCGGCCGGGGTTTACGAGTGGGTCGACAAGGACGGCAATGCCGCCGCCGATCCCACGGCCAAGGATGTGCGCTTCGTCATCAACGCGCAGAACTGCGTCCACTGCAAGACATGCGACATCAAGGACCCGAACCAGAACATCAACTGGGTGCCGCCGCAAGGCGGAGAAGGCCCGGTCTACCAGGGCATGTAGGCTCGCGCCGGCCACAGCGTGCAAAGCCCCGACGACGGCTCGGGTCTCCCGTGGCAAGTGAAACATTAGGACTGTTGAAACTGCCGCGCGCTTATGGTTCCATTCCTTGACGATAAGGAGATGGCCAATGCGCCTGGCGGTTCTGGCATGCCTTGTGGCGATCGCTGCGCTGTTCGGTTTGGCTTCGGCGGCCTCGGCCGGCACCAGGGTGGTGGTCAAGACGCGGACCTACGACATCACCGGGAACACGGGGCTGGCGCTGATGCAGGCTATGGACCGCAAGGGGCCGAAGCACGGCTTCATGACGCACGCCATCGCGTTGACCGGCTACGCAGTGGATTGGGACCTTGACACCAGCCAGGACAATGGCGTTTGCCGCTTGCGGCGCGCCAACGGCACGCTCAATCTCTTTTATACGTTTCCGCGTGTCGCCTCGGCCACCACGCCGACGCTCCGGAAGCGATGGACGCGGTTCTTCGCCGGCGTCCGCGCCCATGAGGAAACCCATGGCCGCATCGCCAGGGAGATGATGCGGGCCACGGAAAGATCGATCTCCGGCCTCAGGATTGCCGACGACCGGTTCTGCTACAAAACACGTCGCGAGGCACAGCGACGTATCAAGGCCACCAATGCCGCATATGAGGCCAAGCAGCTCGCTTTCGATGCGCGCGAGCATCGCGATGGCGGCCATGTCCAGCATCTCGTCATCGCTTTGGTCAGGCCCTGATCCTTCAGCCTGGCGTCTTGCCGGTCTGGCTTATGGCCGCGGTCGCGGTTTCATGTTCGTCGAGCGGCTTTTGCTGGTTCAGCCTGAGTGAGAACTCCACCATGACCGGAAGGTGATCCGAGCCGGTGT
>NZ_RZQI01000526.1:0-4265 GCF_003998335.1 Mesorhizobium sp. M7A.F.Ca.CA.002.05.1.1
ACCATCAGGATGATGCCGCCGGCCGCTTCGCTATCGAGGAATTCGCGGAAGACGGAAACCGGCCGCTGCTTCAGATCCTGCATGTCGCCTCCGTTAAGCCGCCTGTTTGGCGGGCTTCATTGTCCAAGCGCTAGCGCCGCCCCTCACCTGCCTGCCGGCATCCTCTCCCCGTATAGTGACGGGGAGAGGGACGCTGTCATTTATGATTTCGCCAATCACCAACGTTACAGAAATTACGCCTAGGTGCGGCTAGCCACTTCTCCCCGTCACTATACGGGGAGAAGTGCCCGGCAGGGCGATGAGGGGCGGCGCTGACTTCGGCGATTGGGCTCTCTCCGCCGCTGGTTACAAACTTGGCCCCAAGCGACACCCTGCGATCCTAACGCGGCGCGCGCTTGGCCAGTATGCGCTGCAAGGTGCGGCGGTGCATGTTGAGCCGGCGCGCTGTCTCGGAGACGTTGCGCTCGCACATCTCATAGACGCGCTGGATATGCTCCCAACGGACGCGGTCGGCCGACATCGGGTTTTCAGGCGGCGCCGCGCGCTCGCCGGCGGTGCGGGTGAGTGCAGCGAAGATATCATCGGCGTCGGCGGGCTTGGAGAGATAATCGACCGCACCGAGCTTCACCGCGGTCACCGCGGTGGCGATGTTGCCATAGCCGGTCAGGATGATGGTGCGGGAATCCTCGCGCTTTTCGCGGATGGCCGCGACCACGTCGAGGCCGTTGCCGTCGCCGAGCCGCATGTCGACTACAGCGTAGGCGGGTGGATTGGCGCGCGCCTTGGCAACCGCCTCCTCGACGCTCTCGGCCGTCTCGACCACGAAGCCCCTGGCTTCCATGGCGCGGGCCAGACGCGTGAGGAACGGCTTGTCGTCATCGACGACAAGCAGCGAGGTGTCCTCGCCTTCAACCATTGCGCCAATATTCTCGTCGCCTGTCATAGTCTCAAAATTCCTGCTGCCTTAATTTTACGCAAATATAGTTCCTGAGCCCGATTGTCCAATTTTTAGAGGTCCTTCAAGGCTCTCAGGCGGTGTCGAACATGCTGGCCGAAGTGATTTCCGGATTGAGGAACACACCACGCGGCCACGATATCTGTACCATGGCGCCCTCGCCCAGGCCGCTGGAATTGCGGAAATCGAGCACGGCACCGGAGCGTTCGAGCAGGGTCTTGGCGATGAACAGGCCGAGGCCCAGACCGCCGCCGGTTTCATTGCCCTGGCGCGTCGACATATAGGGCTCGCCGATGCGGTCGATGATCTCGGCCGGAAAGCCGGGGCCGTCATCGATGATCGAGAAGGTGACGGTGGCCTCGTCCCAGCTCCAGTGCACGGTGACGCTTTTGCGGGCGAAATCGACGGCGTTCTCGACCAAATTGCCGAGGCCGTAGATGACGCCCGGATTGCGCCGCCCGACCGGCTCGGGGCCGATGCGTTCGCCGGGCCGAAGCTTGATCGAGATGCCGAAGTCCCGGTGCGGCGCGGTGACCTCCTCGACCAGCGAGGTCAATGGCAGCCGAGAAAGATGCGCCTCGCCCTCGGAGGACAGGCTGGTCAGCCGCTTGAGAATCTCGCGGCAGCGCTCGCTCTGCGAACGCAACAGCGTTACGTCTTCCCCATATTTCGCATCCTTGCCGAGCGCCTTTTCCATCTCCTTGGCGACAAGCGCGATGGTGGCGAGCGGCGTGCCGAGCTCATGCGCGGCCGCGGCGGCCAGCCCGTCGAGTGCCGAAAGGTGCTGCTCGCGCTGCAGCACCAGCTCCGTTGCAGCGAGCGCATTGGCCAGAAGCCGGGCTTCGGCGGCCACCCGGAAGGCATATATGGCGGTGAAGGCGATCGAGGACAGCACCGCCATCCACATGCCGGCGACGTAGAGAAAAGGCATCGCCAGCGGCGCGTCCTCATGCCAGGGCAGCGGCAGATGGACAAAGACCAGAAAGGTCGCCGCCGACATGACCAGCCCGCCGAGGATGGCGGTCAGGCGCAGGGGCAGCGATGTCGCCGAAATGACGACAGGCACGGTCATGAGCAGCGAGAACGGGTTGGTGAGGCCACCGGTCATATAGAGCAGGCCGGCAAGCTGCAGGCTGTCGAAGATGAGGATGCCGAAGGCGGCAAGCGGCGTGAGCCGGTGCGCCGCCGGAAAGCGGAAGGCGAGAAACAGGTTCATCCATGCCGAACAGGCGATCAGGGCAAAGCAGAGGCTGACCGGCAGCGGAAACTTCAGCCCATAGGCGACGACGAGCACCGTCAGGCTCTGACCGACAATGGCAAGCCAGCGCAACCGGATCAGCGTGTTGAGGCGCAATCTCTGGCTCTGCTGGAAATCGGGCGAACGCAAAACGTTGATCATGGCCATGAGTTACAGCCGCGAAGCGGCAAACGCTAGGTACCGCCCCAATCCGAGGAGTCGGAACGGGGCTCTACTTCTTGTTTGAGCATGATCTTTTCCAAAAACCGGCTTCCACTTTTTGGGATCATGCTCTGGGTTTGGCGCGGGCGGTGGCGGTCGCGAGCAGCGGGTTTTCCGGCCAGACATGCTTGGGATAGCGGCCGCGCATGTCGGCGCGCACATCGGCCCAGGAGCCCCGCCAGAAGCCGGGCAGGTCGCGCGTCGTCTGGATCGGCCGGTGTGCCGGCGACAGGAGTTCGAGCGTCAGCGGCACGGCGCCATTGGCGATCGAAGGATGGCGGTCGAGGCCGAACAGCTCCTGCACGCGAATCGCCAGCACCGGCCATTCGCCGTCATAGCGGATCGGCACATGGCTGCCCGACGGAGCACCGAAATGGGTCGGCGCCAGCGTATCGATCCTGCGCTGCAGATCGTGTGGCACGAGGCTGGCCAGCCCGGCCGAGACAACGCCCGCATCGATGGCGGCAAAGGATGCCGCGCCGGACAGGTAAGGCAGCAGCCAGTCGTCGAGGCGCTCGATGAGGGCGTCATCCGCCATGTCGGGCCAGGGCGCGCCAAGGCCTCGATGCAACCAGCCAAGCCGCTGGCGCAGCGTTTGCGCCTCCTTGCTCCAGGTCAGCAGCGACAGCCCGTGCTGGCGCACCGCATCGAGGACGTCGCGGTCGGCGTCAGCACCGATTGGCGGCGGCAGCATGCGCTCGGCAAGCGTGATGGCGCCAAGGCGCACGGTTTCGCGGACGCGCACGGCGCGCTTGTCGCGGTCGAAGCTCGTTTCACGGCGGACCTCGATCCTGTCCGCCAGCGCGGCGCGGACATCGTCCTCGCCGATCGCTGCCGCCGCCGTGATGCGTGCATTCTGTGCCTTGCCCTGCAGGTCGGCGACGACCAGAAACGGCTCGCCCGCCAGCGGATCGGCGGCGTCGAGCATGGCGCCGGAGCCGTTGGCCAGCACGAAACGGCCACGCTCGCCGCGCGCCTTCGCCACCCGATCCGGCCAGGCGTGGACGAGCAGGGGACCGGCTGCCGCAGCTTCGCTGCCCTTCGCCTCGCCAGCCTGCCTCGCCAGCCGTTCGGCGAGCTGCTTGGCGGCTGTAGCGCGTGGCGATTTTTCCCCGCGAAAACGCATCAGCCGCCGCTCCAGATCGGCGCCGTCGCCACCAAGGCCGCGTTCGGTGAGCAGCACGGCAAGCATCGCCGCCTCGAAGGCATGGCCGCTGCCGGCTGCCTCGGCAACCATGTGCGCCAACCGCACCGGCAGGGCGAGCTTGCGCATCGCTGCACCCGCGTCCGTCAGGCGCCCCGTGTCGTCGATGGCATCCAGCGCGCGTAGTAGCCCCCTTGCCTCATTAAGGGCCGGAACAGGCGGCGGATCGAGAAAAGCGAGCCCTGCCGGATCGGCAACGCCGAAGGCAGCGCAATCGAGCAGCAGTCCGGACAGATCGGCCTCAAGGATTTCCGGCGGCGTGAAGGCGGGGAGTGCAGCCGTCTGCTCGGCCCGCCACAACCGGATGGCGACGCCTGGCTGCGTGCGCCCGGCACGGCCGGCGCGCTGGTCGGCGGAAGCCTTGCTGACGCGCACGGTCTCCAACCGGGTGAGGCCGCTGGCCGGCTCATAGCGCGGCAGCCGCGACAGGCCCGAATCGATGACGACGCGCACGCCGTCGATGGTGATCGAGGTTTCGGCGATCGAGGTGGCCAGCACCACCTTGCGGCGGCCGGCCGGCGGCGGCTTGATCGCCGCGTCCTGCGCCTTGCCGTCGAGCATGCCGTAGAGCGGGACGATGTCGGTATCGGTGCCGACCTTGCCGGCCAGCCGTTCGGCGGTGCGCTCGATCTCGCGCTGGCCGGGCA
>NZ_RZQI01000527.1:0-4261 GCF_003998335.1 Mesorhizobium sp. M7A.F.Ca.CA.002.05.1.1
GCATTGGCCTGTCCGGGCAGATGCATGGCGCCACGCTGCTCGACGCCGCCGACAAGGGGCTGCGTCCCTGCATCCTGTGGAACGACACGCGCAGCCATGCCGAGGCGGCTGCGCTCGATGCCGATCCGCGCTTCCGCGCTCTGACCGGCAACATCGTCTTTCCCGGTTTCACCGCGCCGAAACTTGCCTGGGTGAAAAACAACGAACCCGCTCTCTTCGCCAAGGTCGCAAAAGTGCTGCTGCCCAAGGATTTCCTGCGGCTCTGGCTTTCGGGCGAACACATTTCGGAGATGTCGGATTCTGCCGGTACCTCCTGGCTCGATGTCGGCAACCGGCGCTGGAGTACGGACCTGCTCGCAGCGACGTCGCTCGACGAGGAGCAGATGCCGTCGCTGGTCGAGGGTACGCACAAGGCAGGCGCACTGCGCAGTGAATTGGCCTCGAAATGGGGCGTCCAGGCCATTCCAATCGCCGGCGGCGCCGGCGACAATGCGGCCTCGGCCTGCGGCATGGGCACGGTCGGCGCCGGCCACGCTTTCGTCTCGCTCGGCACATCGGGCGTGCTGTTTGCCGCCAACGCTTCCTACCTGCCCAACCCGGCTAGCGCGGTTCACACCTTCTGCCACGCCCTGCCGAACACCTGGCACCAGATGGGGGTCATCCTGTCGGCGACGGATTCGCTCAACTGGCTGTCCGAAATCACCGGGAAGAGCGCCGGCGAATTGACCACTGAGCTCGGCGACACATTGAAGGCGCCGAGCGGCGTGTCCTTCCTGCCTTATCTCTCGGGCGAGCGCACACCCTACAATGATGCCGCCATTCGCGGCGCGTTCACCGGGCTGGCGCATGAATCGAGCCGTCCCGTGCTGACCCAGGCCGTGCTGGAGGGTGTAGCCTTTGCCTTCCGCGACAGCCTCGAAGCCCTGGCCACGGCCGGCACGAGTTTGACGCGGGTGACGGCGATCGGCGGCGGCTCGCGCTCGCACTACTGGTTGAAGGCGATTGCCACCGCGCTTCAACTGCCTGTCGACATTCCCGCCGACGGCGATTTCGGCGCCGCCTTTGGCGCCGCGCGGCTCGGCCTGATCGCGGCGACGGGTGCCGATCCGCTTGAAATCTGTACGGCACCGAGGACGGATGCGACGATCGAACCGGACGCGGCGCTTGGCGGCGTCTATGCCGATGCCTATCAGCGCTACCGGGAGCTGTACCCGGCGATCAGGGCTGTAACCGCGTGATTCAGTGCGAGGCGCCCCCCTCTGCCCTGCCGGGCATCTCCCCCTCTAGGGGGGAGATCGGCAGCGTTGACGGCTTTACTCGTCTTGCAAGGTTGATAATTAGCGATGGCGGGAAAGACAGCCAATCTCCCCCCTTGAGGGGGAGATGGCCGGCAGGCCAGAGGGGGGCGCTTCGCACCCGCCTCGCCCAGAAGTCCTCACTGCGCAGGCACCTTGTCGAGAAAGCCGGTGACGCTCTTCAGGCGGCCGTTCTCAATGATTCCGATGTCGGTACCTTCGATCACCGATGGCGTCCCCTCAGGCCCGAGATTCCACGAGAAGCGGATCTTGTCGGCAAAACCGTCCGGCGTGCCCTTCAGCGAGAACCGGAAGCCGGCAAAGCGCTGCTGCACGCCGTCGATCAGAGCCGCGACGCCTTCATGGCCGTCGCCCTGCATGAGCGGATCACGATAGCTGACGTCTTCCGTGAAGGTCGCCTTGAGCAATTCGGTCCGGCGGACGGCATCGCTTTCGTTCCAGGCGGTGATGTAGTTTTCAGCGATCTTGGTGAGGTCGGTCATGGTCTGTCTCCTTCATTGACGGTTTTGACATGACCCTTTTCAACCGGCGCTGGCCTGAAACCAATTACGCCTGAGGTAATGGCGGCAGAACTTTGTGAGAGGACAGAAATCATGAGCAGCGGATTTTTCGGCGACATCAAGAAAATCAAATATGAAGGGCCGGATTCGACCAATCCGCTGGCCTATAGGTTCTACAATCCCGACGAGCTCGTCGCCGGCAAACGGCTGGAAGACCATCTGCGCTTCGCCGTCGCCTACTGGCACTCCTTTGCCTGGCCGGGCGGCGATCCGTTCGGCGGCCAGACCTTCGACCGGCCGTGGTTCCCCAAGGCAGGTGGCACCGACACGATGGAACTGGCAAAGCTGAAAGCGGACGTCGCCTTCGAGATGTTCTCGCTGCTCGGCGCGCCCTATTTCTGCTTCCACGACGCCGATGTGCGGCCGGAAGGCAAGGATTTTTCCGAAAGTGCCGCGCGCCTCGACGAGATCGCCGATTACTTCGCGGGGAAGATGAAGCAGACCGGCGTCAAGCTGCTTTGGGGCACCGCCAATCTGTTCTCCAATCGCCGCTTCATGTCGGGGGCGGCCACCAATCCCGATCCGGATGTCTTTGCCTACGCGGCGGCGACGGTAAAAAGCTGCATCGACGTCACCAAGCGGCTGAAGGGCGAAAACTACGTGCTGTGGGGCGGGCGCGAAGGCTATGAGACGCTGCTCAACACCGACCTCGCGCGCGAGCAGGAACAGGCCGGCCGGTTCCTCAGCATGGTCGTCGACTACAAGCACAAAATCGGCTTCAAGGGCGCGATCCTGATCGAGCCGAAGCCGCAGGAGCCGACCAAGCATCAGTACGATTACGATGTCGCCACGGTCTACGGCTTCCTCAAGCGCTTCGGGCTGGAGAAGGAGGTCAAGGTCAATATCGAGCAGGGCCACGCCATCCTGGCCGGCCATTCCTTCGAGCACGAACTGGCTCTGGCCAATGCGCTCGGCATTTTCGGTTCGATCGATATGAACCGCAACGACTATCAGTCGGGATGGGACACCGACCAGTTCCCCAACAACGTGCCGGAAATGGCGCTGGCCTACTACCAGGTCCTGCAGGCCGGCGGCTTCAAGACCGGCGGCACCAATTTCGACGCCAAGCTGCGCCGCCAGTCGCTCGATCCGCAGGACCTGCTGATCGGCCATATCGGCGGCATGGACTCTTGCGCACGTGGCCTGAAAGCCGCGGCCCGCATGGTCGAGGACAAGGCGCTATCGGCGCCGCTGGCCGAACGTTATGCCGGCTGGAACACGGCCGAGGGCAAGGCGATGCTCGCCGGCAAGCGCACGCTTGAGGATATCGCCGAGCGTGTCGTCAAGAAGAGGATCGAGCCGCAGCCGAGGTCCGGCCGCCAGGAACTGCTGGAAAATATCGTCAACCGCTACGTGTAAGGCGCGCGCCGCTCCATCTCTGGACCGACATCCGGCACCACTGGCTGAAAGCCGCCGCCATCGCTATCTGCTAGTCAGCCCACTTCGCGAGAGGCTGCCGAGGATCGCACAGATCTTCGGCAGCCAGCGTGAGATCAAGATGCCACGCGTGTCGCCGAAAGAGAGCCCGTGCGGCAGCCTTTATTTTTATGCATGTCGTCATCCCAAAACCGCTGGCACTTTTGGGCGACATGCATTGGCGGGAGACGGAAAATGGCAGAGGATCGAATCATCGTGCGCCCGGCGCAGGCGAGCGATATTCCGGCGTTGAAGCAGGTGCTGCAGGAAACGTTCGAAGGCACATGGCTGCCGAACATCACCGAAGCAGCGGCGCGGCGCTATGTCGAGACGGATATTGGCGGGCGCTATGTCGACCGGAGCTGGCCTGAGTTCGCCGTTGCCGAGATCGATGGCGAGGTCGCCGGCCTGATCTATTGGCGCGCCGATTTCATCGAGGCCCTGCACGTCATGGCATCCCGTCAAGGCCAAGGTGTCGGCCGCCAGCTGCTCTCCCATGCCGAACAGGCAATCGGCACCGCCGGGTTGGCGCAGGCGCGGCTGGAAACCGACACGTTCAACCTGCCGGCACAAGCCCTCTACAAGGCGGTCGGCTATGTCGAGAAAAACCGCTATCCAGACGACGAATGGGACAGTGGCTTCACCACGGTGCTGTTCGAAAAGCGGCTGTAGATCTCTCCTTGATCTGACCTGCCGGGACGCAGGAACAGCTTTGCGCATGGCCCGGTCCCGCGACACGGTTTTGCCCTTCGACGCCCTTCAATGACCTCGCTCTTGCCTTCAAACTGCCGTCACGTTTCTCATATAAGAGTGGCTCGTGGCGGGAGAGGAAGAAGGAGGCGAACCGATATGCAGAACGAACGTGAAATCGACGCCCTGCTCTCGCCTGGCGAGGCCGGATCGATCATCGACCGGCTGATGGCGATGCCGCATCCGAAGGATGGTACGCGCCGCTCAAACGAATGGGAC
>NZ_RZQI01000528.1:0-4260 GCF_003998335.1 Mesorhizobium sp. M7A.F.Ca.CA.002.05.1.1
CCTCGGACGAATCGGCGACAGCGGCCGACTTGCCACTTGAGGCAGCATTCATATCCGATGCGGTGGCATTGTAACCGGGCATTCCGACCGACATTGTCGGGTCGCCAGCCGAAGTGCAGGAGGCCAGAAGCAAGGAGCAGAGCGCTGCCACAATGGCGCGGCGTTCTCCCTTTGCGAGGCTCCATCCTGCTGATTTCAAAGTCAAATTCCCCCTCGATGTCCGGTCGGTATATCCTTGGCGCCACACGCATGCGTCGATGCCAAGGTGACCTTTGTCTCCGATCCGGAAACGAGACCTGTGTCAAATCCGCAAGCCTGGAAGTATTTTTGCGGTGATTGTCGAATTACGGCCGCTTGATGGTTGACGACACCATTTCGCCCGCTTTTGGCGGTCCGTCAACTCACCACACATTACAGTCCGTTACACACGTACTTTCACATAGGTGCCGGGAGCATCACCCAAGGTTTTCATATGCTTGCCCGGTTTGCGGGCAGGCACGCGGGTGTTGTCCTTGGCCTCTATCCAGTCTTGCCAGTGCGGCCACCAGGATCCTGGATGGTCGGTGGCATTGGCTATCCACTGGCTGAAGTCGCCCGTCGGCGTACCCCCGGTCCAGTACTGGTATTTGTTGGATGCCGGCGGATTGACGACCCCTGCGATATGGCCCGACCCGGCCATCACATACTCGACCGTGCCGCCGAAATATTTCGAACCGAGGAACACCGAAAGCGCCGGCGCGATGTGATCTTCCTTGGAGGCGAGGTTGTAGACCGGGATGGTGATGTCCCCAAGCGAAACCGTGTGACCCGCCAGTTCCATCGTGCCTTGCGAAAGGTTGTTCTCAAGATAGCAGTTGCGCAGGTAGAAAGAGTGATTGGCCGCCGCCATGCGGGTGGAATCTGCATTCCAGTAGAGCAGGTCGAAGGGCAGGGGATCCTTGCCGCGCATGTAGTTGTTGACGACATAGGGCCAGATCAGGTCGCCTGAGCGCAGCATGTTGAAGGCGGTCGCCATCTTGGTGCCGTCGAGATAGCCTTTTTCGCTCATCGACTTTTCCACAGCGGCGACCTGTTCTTCGTCGACGAACACTTTCAGGTCGCCGGCATGGGTGAAGTCGACCTGCGTGGTGAAGAAGGTCGCCGACTTGATGCGGTCGTCGCCCTCTTGCGCCATCAGCGCCAGTGCCGCCGCCAGAAGCGTGCCGCCAACGCAATAGCCGATCGCGTTGACGTCGCGTTCGCCGGTGGCCTTCTCGACGGTGTCGAGGCCGTATTGCAGACCCTCGCGGATATAGGCTTCCCAACTCTTGGTGCCGTGGCGCTCGTCCGGATTGATCCAGGAGATGACGAACACGGTGTGGCCCTGTTCAACCGCCCAGCGAATGAAGGATTTCTGCGGGTTCAAATCGAGGATGTAGAATTTGTTGATCCATGGCGGGCAGATCAGCAAGGGCCGCTTGAGCACCGTCTCGGTCGCCGGGTCGTACTGGATGATTTCGGCGACGTCGCTGCGGCCGACCACCTTGCCGGGAGTGGTGGCGATGTTCCTGCCGATCTCGAAGGGTGAGTAGTCAGCCTGCCGCAGCTTCAGGTCGCCCTTGCCGGCGGCGATGTCCTCGGCCAGCATCTTCATGCCGCGCACCAGGTTTTCGCCGTTCGACGCGACGGTTTCACGGAACAGTTCCGGATTGGTCAGGATGAAATTCGACGGCGAGATGGCGTTGGACACCTGCTTGACGTAAAAGCCGGCCTTGTGGCGGGTGTGCTCGTCAAGGCCTTCGGCGTGCTCGACCAGATCGGCCGCCCAGCGCGAGGTGACGAGATAGGCCTGCTTGAGGAAATCGAAGAAGGCGTTGCGGCCCCATTCCGGGTCGAGGAACCGCTTGTCGCCGCGCTCCGGCTTGACCGCGTCTTCGGTGTCTTGCGCGGCGTTGCTGGTGCGCTGAATGGCGTTGGCCCAGACCGTCATATAGCCGGAGAACAGCCGCGTCTGCGCTTCCAGCGCGCGCTGCGGATCGGCAAGCCAGTATTCGCTGAGCTTGGAAAAGGTCTTCACCATATCGACAACGGGCTCGGCGACATGGTCGCGCACGTCGCCTTTTTCGCGCGGCTCGGCCCAGGCGGAAGCGGCCTTGCCGGCCTGCTCGATCATGCGCGCCATGTTCAGGGCGAAGCGTTCCGGGTCCTTCACCAGATATTGCTCGACGGTCGAAGGCTCGTCATCTTCCGCTTTGCCCGAATCGGGTGTTTTGGACATGGTTGGCGGGGTTCCTCCCGAGGCCTTTTCTTGACATATTAACATGGGACATCCGACCGGGCCAATCTCGCTCTACCTCGGCTGCCAAGGAAACAATATGACGATTAATATTGGCGAAACTGTTTTTTTCGGTGCCGGACATTTTTGCCGCATCGGCGCGGCGATCGTCCTCATCGGGATTGCCGGGTGCTCGAGCACCAACACGAATGGCCCGACGCCTGTCGCTGCGGGTACGGGGCCGAAGGATACCGGCACCTTTCCGAACCTGAACATCAAGCCGCAAGTGGCGGCGCCTCAGTTCACCGAAGCCGAGAAGAACGCCAAGCTCGCGCAATTGAAGGCGGATGAGAATGCGCAGGCGGCAAAGGGCGGCGGCCCGAAGGTCGCCAACCAGGCGGCGCTGACGGATTTGGCCAAGAAGCATGGCGACGAAACGCTGAAGCAGATCGAAGCCAAATGCGACCCCGCCCTCGACCCTACCTGCAAATAAGTATATAGCGCGCGCCCAACACCCCCTTCGCTGTCTGGAACTGCCATGGAAGAATTTCACAAGGTTCGCCGGCTTCCGCCTTACGTGTTCGAGCAGGTCAACCGGCTCAAGGCCAGCGCCCGATCGCGTGGCGCCGACATCATCGACCTGGGCATGGGCAATCCGGACCTGCCGACGCCCAAGGCTATCGTCGACAAATTGTGCGAGGTCGTGCGCGACCCGCGCACGCATCGCTATTCCTCGTCGCGCGGCATTCCGGGCCTTCGTCGCGCCCAAGCCGCCTACTATGGCAGGCGCTTCGGCGTGAAGCTCAACCCCGACACGCAAGTGGTGGCCACGCTTGGCTCGAAGGAAGGCTTCGCCAACATGGCGCAGGCGATCACGGCGCCCGGCGACGTGATCCTGTGCCCGAACCCGACCTATCCGATCCATGCCTTCGGCTTCATCATGTCGGGTGGCGTCATCCGCTCGCTGCAGGTGGAGCCGGACGACGGCTTCATCCCGGCGCTCGAGCGCGGGGTCAAACATTCGATCCCGAAGCCGCTGGCGCTGATCCTCAACTATCCGTCGAACCCGACGGCGCTGGTCGCCTCGCTCGATTTCTACAAGGATGTGGTCGCCTTCGCCAAGAAGAACGACATCATCATCCTGTCCGACCTTGCCTATTCGGAGATCTATTTCGACGGCAATCCGCCGCCTTCGGTGCTGCAGGTGCCTGGCGCGATCGACGTTTGCGTCGAATTCACCTCCATGTCGAAGACCTTCTCCATGCCCGGTTGGCGCATGGGCTTTGCCGTCGGTAACGAGCGGCTGATCTCGGCGCTGACGCGGGTGAAATCCTACCTCGATTACGGCGCCTTCACGCCGATCCAGGTGGCGGCGGCACATGCGCTCAATGGCGACGGCGCCGACATCGCCGAAGTGCGCGACATCTACCACAAGCGCCGCGATGTGATGGTCGATGCCTTCGGCCGCGCTGGCTGGACCATTCCGGCACCGGCGGCATCGATGTTCGCCTGGGCGCCAATCCCGGAGCCGTTCCGACATCTCGGCTCGCTCGAATTCTCCAAGCTGCTCATCGAACATGCCGACGTGGCCGTGGCGCCCGGTGTTGGCTTCGGCGAGCATGGCGACGAATTCGTGCGCGTCGCTCTGGTCGAGAACGAGCACAGGATCCGGCAGGCGGCGCGCAACATCAAGCGCTTCCTGTCGACCAGCGCCAAGCAGCCCAACAACGTCGTGCCGCTCTCCGCTCACCGGTAAGCTTGCCGCACGCAAATTCGATCTGACTTTGAGGGACGTCGCCGGACATGGCTGAAGCATTGCGTGTTGGAATTGCCGGCCTCGGCACCGTTGGCGCGTCGGTGGCGCGCGTGCTGCGCGACAAAGCGGTGGAACTGACCCGCCAGTGCGGCCGTGACGTGATCGTCACCGCCGTCTCGGCGCGCGACCAGAAGCGCGATCGCGGCGTCGATCTGAGCTCGGCAAAGTGGTTCGACGATCCGGTCAAGAT
>NZ_RZQI01000529.1:0-4244 GCF_003998335.1 Mesorhizobium sp. M7A.F.Ca.CA.002.05.1.1
CGGCTACAGACGAATTGGGCGCCATCGAATTGGACGCTTGCGGCTTGCTCATGGGATCTCCCGGAAGATAAAGGCCGCGCCCTGTCCGGGTGCACGCCGCACGACGATATCATTGCCCGCTATATCGTGTTGGACGGAATTGGCTGCAAGCAGCCTTGATGTCACATCGGCGTTCCGAACCGAAAAGACCACCGCTGCGAAGCGTAGATCTGTCGGCGCGCCGGCCGGCAGGCCGAAGCGCGCGGTGAAAGCCGCGCGGTCAAGCACGCTCAAATCCGCATTCGGCAAGGGAAAAATGCCGCCCTGCCCGTCGGCGGCCGGATCATCCACCGCCACGGAAATCAGCCCATGCTGCTTTCCGGGCGCATCGCTGACCGCCAAGATCTCGACAATTCCGGTCGCGCCGTTGGCGTGGGCCTGCAAAGCCGTGCGATCAACATCAGGCGCGTTGACCCGCTCGCAGGCAAACAGGAAGGCGTCCGTGGCCTCGGCTCCGGCCGCAAAGGCGAGCTTGAACGACGCGACGTCGCTTTTGCCGGCCGGGTCGGTGAAGGCGCGCGAAAAACCCAGCATGTCTCCCGCCGAGATGCCGGCATCGACATAGCGTGCATGGTCGGCATCGGCATTGCCCGTGCCCAGAACAATGGCGGAAAATCCCTCGTCGCCGTTGCTGTCGCGATAGGCGCGATCACGCGCGACGAAGACATTGCCGTCTGCGATAGCCTTTGCCGCCACCTGCTCGTCGCCGACCGCCAAAGGTTCGAGATAGGTGCCGTCGGCCAGGAAAACACAGCAGTTTTCCGTTCCGAACGGATGGATACCGGCCGGGGCAACGACGAAGCCAAGCGCGGTGAGCCGGCCTCGCGCCACATCGAGGCTGTGCGTCGGCAGCACCAGATGATCGAGCGGATGAGTGCCTGCGGCTGCGGTTTTGGTCATGCAGGCGCGATGTGCATCATTCCGCAAAGCCGTTCAAGACTTGATCGCAATACCGGCCAGTTCGCCCGTCAATTCACCGGCCGTCGAAAGGCGCCCTTGGAGCAAGGTTCGATCAGCTCCCCGCGACGACATCGGCGGAATAGCGCAGTTCACGCATTGGTTTGACCTTGCTGGTGGTCTGCGCGTAGAGCGGGTGCGCCTTGTAGGCGGCCAGCGCGGCGTCATCGGCGAACTCCGCATAGACGACCACGTCGACCTCATCGGACAGCGGGTCCACCTTGGTGTTGAGCGTGACCTCGAACAGGCTGGAATGAGGAATGTCGCCGAGCGCCAGCAAGCCGGTGCGCACGGCCTCGACATCCTCTTTTCGCCGCGCGCTGAAGAAAACGATATGCCGGATCAACCCCGCCTCCTCGATCAAAGTGCCGGGGTCTTTTGTGACGGCAGGACGTTGGCGTCAATCGACAAGGATGTCGCGGCTGCTGCCACTGGAGTTAAGCTTTGCTGGTAACATATCGCACAACATGGCTAAGCTCTCTCACAGCGGTGTCGAGATAGCGGCCCTGATTGTACATGCCATCCCAGATCAAAAAAAATGCGATGGCGGCAATGACGATTACATAACGCATGGCTAAATCTATCGCACAAGGAATTCTGCGGTCATAGGCGTTTTTTGACGCGCTGCGCCTTGGCTGTGCACAGGCACAGATGCCCGCCGGCGGGAGCAATCTGCTTGGCACAGCCCCGCTTGCAGCCTGCCCCTTGAAGTTTCCCCGCATGACGTGGAAGATTGTCGCACGGATTCACCGGGAAGCGCTGAAGCTCTGGTAGGGGGCGCGCACTTCGTTCGAGCCCGCTCGCCGACGAACCGGTCGCGGCGGCGTTCGAAGCTGGCGAATGATCCAAGAGAACCGTGGTCCGGCAATTTGCGCCGGCACCGCGGAAATCCAGGGGCATGAGATGGCGCAAAAGGAACATGTTGGCGTAGCATTGAGCGACGCGGTCAGGCTCGATGAATTCAACTTCGCGGAGATCGTCAAAGGTCTGCCGGCGAAAGCGCGCATGGTGCTGTCGGCGGCGATGAACCTGCCTCGCGGTTCGCTCAGGGTGAGGCTGCCGGACGGCCGCGCCGTGCTCGTCGGCGGCAAGGGACCTGGCCCGGATGCCGAACTGGTGCTGAAGAATTGGCGCTTGCCCGGCCGCGCCTTTTCCGGCGGCACGATCGGCGTTGCCGAATCCTATATGGACGGCGATTGGGAAAGCCCTGATGTGACCAGCTTCCTGGAGCTGTTCGTGGTCAATTCGGTCATTGGCGAGCGTATCGCGGGCGGCACCAGTTGGCTGATCAACACCGTCCAGCGCATCCGCCACTGGTTCAACCAGAACACGCGCACCGGTTCGAAACGCAATATCTCGGCGCATTACGACCTCGGCAACGCCTTCTACAAGGAATGGCTCGATCCGAGCATGACCTATTCCTCGGCGCTCTACACGACCGGTGCCAACGACCTGGAAGGCGCCCAGGCCGCCAAATATCGCGCTCTGGCGAAGGATACAGGGATCGGTCCGAAGGACCATGTGCTGGAAATCGGTTGCGGCTGGGGTGGCTTCGCCGAATTCGCGGCGCGCGAGATCGGCTGCCGCGTGACCGGGCTGACGATCAGCCGCGAGCAGCACGATTTTGCCACGGCTCGCATCGCCAGGGCTGGTCTTGCCGACAAGGTCGACATCAAGCTGCAGGATTATCGCGACGAAACCGGCACCTATGACCGCATCGCCTCGATCGAGATGTTCGAGGCGGTCGGCGAGAAATACTGGCCGGTGTTTTTCGGCAAGATGAAGGCCTGTCTAAGGCCTGGCGGCACCGCCGGCCTGCAGATCATCACCATCAACGAAGCCGCCTACGACACCTATCGCGCAAGGCCGGATTTCATCCAGCGCTACGTCTTCCCGGGCGGCATGCTGCCGACGCCGTCGATCCTGAAGGCGCTCGGCAAGGATCATGGCCTTGCCCATCTGCGCGAGCGCGTGTTTCCGGACGACTACGCGCGCACGCTTGCCGAGTGGCGCCACCGGTTCTGGGCGTCATGGGAAAAGATCGTCCCGCTCGGCTTCGACGACCGGTTCAAGAAGCTCTGGGAGTTCTACCTGCACTATTGCGAGGCCGGATTCCGCGCCAGCTACATCGACGTGCGCCAAGTGGTCTACAAGGCGTAAGCCGACACGCTCTTGAACAGGCTATGTCGAGCATGATCGCGACATAGCCGCGTCGTCGCCGTCAAAAAGTCCGATCGCGAAGCAGAATGCCGCGCAGGACGGACGAATCGGAAATCACCTGATGCGCAGACGGACGATCTTCTTCGGCGTCATTGGTGTCGCTGCGGTGGGCATCTGGCTCAACAACACCTCGCTGTTATCGAGTCGCCCCGCCGGCAAGCCGGAGATGCTTGCCCATCGCGGCCTTGCCCAGGATTATTTGCGCGCAGGCATGACAGGACAGACTTGCACGGCCAGTCGCATGTTGCCGCCGCGCCATGGCTACCTCGAAAACACAATTCCCTCGATGGAGGCCGCCTTCGCGCTGGGCGCTGACGCGCTCGAACTGGATGTTCACCCGACGACGGACGGCAAGTTCGCCGTCTTCCATGACTGGACGCTGGATTGCCGCACGGAAGGCAAGGGAGAAACGCGCAGCCATTCCATGGCCGAGTTGAAGACCCTCGATGTCGGCTATGGCTATACGGCGGATGGCGGCAAGACCTTTCCATTCCGCGGCAAGGGTATCGGCATGATGCCATCGCTGGATGAGGTTCTGGCGCACTTCCCGGCCCGCCGCTTCAACATCAACGTCAAGAGCAACGATCCGGGCGAAGGCGAAAAGCTGGCCGCCTGGCTTGCCACGCTGTCTCCAGCCGAGCGCGGTTATCTGTCGGTCTATGGTGGCGATAAGCCGATCGCCGCCGTCAAGGCAGCACTGCCGGACATGCATACGCTAAGCCGCGCATCGCTGACGCAATGCATCCTGCGCTATGCCGCGATTGGCTGGAGCGGCTACGTTCCGGATGCCTGCCGCAGAGGCACCTTGCTCATCCCCGTCAACGTCGCGAAATGGATGTGGGGGTGGCCGAACCGGTTTCTCGATCGCATGCAACGAGTCGACAGCCGCGTCTATCTGCTCGGCCCTTATTCCGGCGGCGACTTTTCGCAAGGGCTCGACGATCCCGAACTGATCAAGCAACTGCCGGACGGCTATTCCGGCGGCATTTCCACGGATGCGCTGGATCTCGTCATGCCTGACATCAAGG
>NZ_RZQI01000530.1:0-4235 GCF_003998335.1 Mesorhizobium sp. M7A.F.Ca.CA.002.05.1.1
GGCTACGACCGCAGCAGCGTTGGTCTGGTATCTGGTAATCGCCGGCCCGCAAGGCGGCATGGTCGTGCTGCCCAGCACCTTCGACAAACGCGAACAGTGCACCGCCGCCATCACCGAATATCAGAAGCAGCCGACACCGGCCGGCTGGTCGGTGCAATGCGTGCCGAGCGCCTCGCCCTTCACTGACGAGGGCGACGCCGAAGAACCGTCGGCGCAGTAAGCATCAGCGGCGTGCGCTCACCGTCAGCTCCGGCTTCTGGCTGATGGTCTGGAACACCACGCAATAACGCTCGGTCAGCTTCAGCAGCGAGTCTACCCGCTCCTGCGGCTCAGCGGTGTCGAGGTTGAAATTGAGCCGGATGGCGCGAAAGCCGACCGGTGCATCCTTGGCGACACCGAGCGTGCCGCGAAAATCGAGATCGCCTTCGGCCTCCACCGTGGCGGCGCCGAGCTTGAACTCGAGCGCCGTCGCCACCGCCTTGAGCGTCACCCCGGCGCAGGCGACCAAGGCCTCCAGCAGCATGTCGCCCGAGCAGAGTTCAAGCCCTGAGCCGCCTGTTGCCGGATGCAAGCCGGCGATGGCGAGCGCCCTGCCCGTCTCCACCTTGCAGGCAACCGACTGGTCATCGATCGAGCCCTTGGCGCGAAGCGTGATCAGAGCCTGCGAAGCATCGTCACGGTAGGCCTGCTTCAGCGGCGCCTGCATGGCCTTCAGTTCGGTCGCATCCATCCGCTTTTCCCCTTTCGTCGACTGCTTGCGTCACCGGCATACGCCGTCCGGTCGAGATTTGCGCCGATCACCGTGGCAAGGCAATGCCGTTCCGCAACAGGAGACAGCGGTCAACACCGATATCCCAAATGGGACATTGACGGACAAGGTCCCAAAAACGTCTGATCCGGGCAAGTCATCACTCCATTTCCCGGCGGTCCCAAGATGCCCCGTACCCTCTCGACAAGGCCGAAACAGGATGGGTTTCGCGCGCCCGGCGAATTCGAACCAAAGTCAGGCTGCTGGCTGATCTGGCCGGAGCGGCCGGACACCTGGCGCCTCGGCGCCAAGCCCGCGCAAAAGCTGTTCGTGGATGTCGCCGCGGCGATCGCGCAAAGCGAGCCAGTGACGGTGGCGGCCTCCGCTCGCCAGTGGCAGAATGCCCGAGCGCGATTGCCCGGCCATGTGCGTGTCGTGGAGATGTCCACCAACGATTCCTGGTTGCGCGACAGCGGTCCCAATTTCGTCGTCAACGATCAAGGCGGCGTGCGTGGCGTCGATTGGATCTTCAACGCCTATGGCGGTTTTGACGGCGGCCTCTACGCGCCATGGGACCTCGATGATCTGGCAGCGCAAAAAGTGCTCGAAATCGAGAACATGGATCGCTACCGCGCACCGCTGATCGCCGAGGGCGGCGGGTTGCAATGCGATGGCCAGGGCACCCTCATCACGACGAAGCAATGCCTGCTCAACCGAAATCGCAACGCTCATCTCGGCAAGGCCGAGGTGGAACGCCAGCTTGGTGACTATCTCGGCGTCGACACCGTCATCTGGCTGCCGCGTGGCCTTGCCTTCGACGAAACCGACGGCCATGTCGATGACGTCTGCTGCTTCGTGCGTCCCGGCGTGGTCGTGCTGAGCTGGACCGACAATCGGGAGGACCCGCAATATGAGATTGTGCGAGAAGCCGAAGAGGTGCTGCGTTCGGCCCGTGATGCGCGTGGCCGCGCACTGGAGATCCACCGGCTGCCGCATCCCCTGCCGATCGAGATGACGCCGGAAGAAAGCGAGAGCGTGGACCGGCTGGATTCGACCTGGGCGCGACCGGCCGGAAACCGGATCGCGGCGAGCTACATCAACTACTATCCGGGCAACAGCGTCGTGGTGGTACCGCAGTTCGGCTGCGATCTCGATGTGAAGGCCAAGCAGACGCTGGCCGAGCTGTTTCCCGACCACAAGATAGTCGGCATCGAGAACTCGCGCGAGATCTTGCTGGGCGGCGGCAATGTCGCCTGCATCACCTTGCCGGTCTATGCCCCGCAGCGACGCTGAGGGACGACGCATGCCGAAAACAGATAGCGAAAACGGAGGACATTTATGCGCGCTCTGATCTTCTCAACCCTGCTTGCCTGCGGCGTCTGCGCAAATGCGGCTTCGGCTGACGAGGAAAAGATCGTCAACGTCTACAACTGGTCCGACTACATCGCGCCGGACACCGCCGAGAAATTCGAGAAGGAAACGGGCATCAAGGTTCGCTACGATGTCTATGACGGCAACGAGGTACTTGAAACCAAGCTGCTCACCGGCGGCTCGGGATATGACGTAGTCTACCCCTCAGCCTATCCGTTCCTGAAGAACCAGGTGAAGGCGGGGGCGTTCCTGGAACTCGACAAATCGAAGCTTGCCAACCATTCGAAGATCGATCCGCAGGCCTTGGCGCTGATCGCGGGCGCCGATCCGCAGAACCTGCATGCCGTGCCCTATATGGCCGTCACCGACGGCATTGGCTACAACG
This sequence comes from Mesorhizobium sp. M7A.F.Ca.CA.002.05.1.1, assembly GCF_003998335.1. NCBI lineage: Bacteria > Pseudomonadati > Pseudomonadota > Alphaproteobacteria > Hyphomicrobiales > Phyllobacteriaceae > Mesorhizobium > Mesorhizobium sp. M7A.F.Ca.CA.002.05.1.1. The sequence goes on from NZ_RZQI01000530.1 coordinate 2,505, forward strand.
TCGCCGCGGTGAAGCAGCGGCTGCCGGACGCGCCGACGGATTCCTTCGCCATGGTCTTCGACGTGGACGTGGTCAAGAAGCTCTCCGATTGCGGCGTGGCCATGATCGATGCGCCGGCTGAAGTCATCCCGATGGCGATGAACTATCTTCACATCGACCCCAGATCGACCAGTCCCGACGACCTCGCCAAGGTCGAGGACCTGATGGGCAAGGTGCGGCCCTACATCCGCTATTTCCATTCGTCGAAATACATCAACGACCTCGCCAACGGCGACATCTGCGTGGTGTTGGGCTGGTCGGGCGACATACTTCAGGCAAGGACCCGTGCGGCGGAATCCGTGAAGAAGCTGGAGATCGCCTATTCCATCCCCAGAGAAGGCACGCTCATCAACTTCGATACGATGGTGGTGCCGAAAGATGCGCCGCATCCCGACAACGCCCAGGCCTGGATCAACTTCAATCTGCGGCCCGATATCGCCGCGGCCAATTCCAGCTATGTCTCCTATGCCAATGCGATACCGGAATCCCTGCCGCTGATGGACAAGGCGATAGCCAGCGATCCCGGCGTCTTTCCGCCTGATGCCGTGAAGGCCAAGCTGTTCGTGGTCGACAACAACGACCCAAAGCTGCTGCGATCACAAAACCGCATGTGGACGCGCATCGTGACGGGGCAATAGCGCCGGCGTAAGCCGTCAGGCTCAAGCGGCTTCGCGGAAGGCCGCCAGCAGCTCGACCTGGGAGTGCACGCCGAGCTTGCGGTAGATCTGCTTGATGTGGTTGCGGACGGTGCCGGGTGAGACGGCGAGGCTTCGCGAAATCGTCTTGGCGTTGCCACCCTCGACCAGATGCCGCGCAACCTCGGCCTCGCGCCTGCTCAGCCGCGAGCGTCCGTCACCGATTGCGGCGCCCTTGTCCCGGGAGCGGCACAGATGAAGCAATCTTTGCAGAATGAGCCTTGTCGCGCTGCTTGCCGCGTAAGCCATCTCCAGATCCTGATCGCCAAAGGCCGGTGCCCCGTTTCGCCGCAGGAAGGTGACATAGCCAGCGGTCAGCCCGTCGAGATTGAACACGCCGGTGATCTCGTCGAAACTGTCGGAAGGGCCGAAGAATTCGCGATAGTAGGGGGTACGCTGGAAGTCGCCATTGCGGAGTGCCGACAGCGGCAACAGGAAATCCTGTCTTGTGCTGGCGAACCTCTGGAAGAAGGGATCCTGGCGATACAGTCGTGCATCGTAGTCGCGGTTCCAGCGATCGGGGCCGGCATCGTCGATGGTCAGGGATGTGATGTCTCGACGGTAGAAGCCGACATAGGCGCGGTCGGAGCCAAGCAGTCCGCTCGCCGCCGCTGTGAAGCGAGCGGACAATTCTTCGGGCGTTGCAGCCATGGCCGCGGCGGCGACACCACCGCTCCAGTGTCCAAACCGATCGAGAGAGATGTTCGACTGCATTCCGGCTCACATTAGCGCAAGCCGTTGCAGGTTCAAGACAGCCATTTCCTTTGACTTCGATCCTCTCGGCCATACCTATGCGGGAGTCGTTCTCGCGGAGCCATCATGCCGGTCAAGCTGAAACTGATCTTCCTCATCCTGCCGATGCTTGCCGTCCTGGCGCAGCCCGTCCTGGCTGAAACGGCGGAGCGGCCGGCACCTGCGGGCGGTGTGCTGTCCCTGCTGCCGCCGCCGCAGACCACCAACTATTCGATCACACTGGCCGGGCGCAAGCTGGATTACC
>NZ_RZQI01000052.1:0-13460 GCF_003998335.1 Mesorhizobium sp. M7A.F.Ca.CA.002.05.1.1
GCCCACCATAGCTGCGCTTGCGCTCGGCGGGACGCAGGCGCTGGAAGGTGTCCGACACCGGCTCTTCGTCGCTGGAAAAGACATCTGCCTCGTCCTCCGCCTCGTCGGCATCCATACCTGGAAGAGGCGTGTCGGCGCGAGCCGGCTGGGAAGGCGCCGGCGTCGCCCTTTGCCAGCTCGGCTCGACCTTGGCGGCAGGTGGTGGCGCGGGCTGATAAGATTCAGGCTTTGCAGCGGGCGGTGCGGGCCAGGCCGATTCGGCCTTGGCCGGCTGCCGTGTATGGCTCGGCTGATTCTTGTTGCGATCGATCGATGAAAAGATGTGTTCCAGCTCCGCCAGCGGATCGGTCTCCGGCAGGCTCTTGGCATAGTCCCGCTCGACACTCGCGATCGCGTCTTCCAGCGAACGCATCTGCGTGGCTATGGCTTCGGCGGCCGGCGGCGGCGAATATTCCTCAAGCTTCTTCGCCAGCATGGTGCGAACGCTGGCATAGATGCGCGTACGCTTTTCCGGCGTCTCGTCGCCATGCTTGCCGAGCGCCTTTTTCAGAATAGCAACGTAATCTGCCATGCTTCAGTCGACCTGTATTTTGTTTCCGCGCCGGCCCCCGCAAATCGGCCGCGATGCCCGGAAAGGCTTCAGAAACTAGTCTTGAAACGGATCGGTCACAAGTATCGTGTCGTCGCGTTCCGGGCTGGTGGAAAGGAGTGCTACCGGGGCACCGATGAGCTCCTCGATGTAGCGGACATACTTGACGGCCTGGGCCGGCAGATCGTTCCAGCTGCGCGCGCCGGCAGTGGTGCCTTTCCAGCCCTCGAGCGTCTCGTAGACCGGTTCGACACGTGCCTGGGCGCCCTGGCTGGCCGGCAGATAATCGATCATCTCGCCGTCGAGACGATAACCCGTGCAGACCTTGATCTCGTCCAGCCCGTCAAGCACGTCGAGCTTGGTCAGCGCGATTCCCTTGATGCCGTTGACAGCGACGGCCTGGCGTACCAGCACCGCGTCGAACCAGCCGCAGCGGCGCTTGCGGCCGGTGACGACGCCGAATTCATGGCCGCGCGTGCCGAGGAATTCGCCGACCTCGTTCTTCTGCTCGGTCGGGAACGGACCCTCGCCGACGCGTGTCGTATAGGCTTTGGTGATGCCGAGCACATAGCCGATGGCGCCTGGGCCGACGCCGGAGCCGGCGGCAGCCTGTCCGGCAACCGTGTTCGACGAGGTTACGAACGGATAGGTGCCGTGGTCTATGTCAAGCAGCGTGCCCTGCGCGCCCTCGAACAGGATACGCTCGCCAGCCCGGCGCTTGTCGTCGAGGATCTTCCAGACCCGGTCCATATAGGGCAGGATGTCGTCGGCGACCGAGGTCAATTCCTGCATGATCGCGTCATGCGTGACTTCCGCATGGCCAAGCCCCCTACGCAGCGCATTGTGGTGCGTCAGCAGCCTGTCAACCTTCACGGGCAGTGTTTCCAAATCCGCCAAGTCCATCACCCTGACCGCGCGCCGGCCCACCTTGTCCTCGTAGGCGGGGCCGATGCCACGACGGGTCGTGCCAATCTTCGTCCCGGAATTGGATGCGGCGTCCTCACGGAATCCGTCCAGCTCCCGATGCAGGGACAGGATAAGCGCTGTGTTTTCGGCTATTTTCAGGCGATCCGGTGCGACTTCGACACCTTGCGCCTTGAGCTTGGCCACCTCGGCGACGAAAGCATGCGGGTCGAACACGACGCCATTGCCGATGATGGACAGCTTGCCCTGGCGCACGACGCCCGACGGAAGCAACGACAGCTTGTAAACCTTGCCGTCGACGACCAGCGTATGGCCGGCATTGTGGCCGCCCTGGAAACGCACCACGACATCGGCCCGCTCCGACAGCCAGTCGACGATCTTGCCCTTGCCTTCGTCACCCCACTGCGAGCCGACGACCACCACATTGGCCATGTTTCTTTTCCCTTGAGACGCCGCCAAGCGGCTTGAATATGGTTCGAAACGACAGGCCTCTATAACGTCAAGACCTCGCGAGCGCGACCTTTCTTTGCCGTCGAAAATGCCCTGAGGCACAACAATTTTCGGCTTTGACATCATTTACTTGGGCGAGTGACCGCAATAGGCCGGCAAACACCGCAGCTCCGGCGACTGGAATCCCGCGATGCATCGAAGCGCCTACATATTCCTGCTGCTCACCACCTTGCTCTGGGGCGGAAATTCGGTGGCCGGCAAGCTGGCGGTCGATCACGTCTCGCCGATGACGCTGGTCTTTCTGCGCTGGGTGCTGGCCGTGGCGATCATGCTGCCCATCGGCTGGAAGACCATCCAGAAGGACTGGCCGGTCGTCCGCAAGCACTGGTTCGTGCTGGTCGCCCTCGGCGCCAGCGGCTTCACCCTGTTCAACACCATCTTCTACACGGCGCTCAACTACACGACAGCGATCAATGTCTCGATCGAACAGGCGGCGATGCCGATCCTGATCATGACTGCCAATTTCGTCTTCTTCCGCCTGCGCGTGAACTGGGCGCAGATTGTCGGCGTCGTGCTGACCATCGCCGGCGTGATCCTCACCGCCTGCCATGGCGACCCGCGCCGGTTGTTGACGCTGGAACTCAATTTCGGCGACGCCATCATGCTGGTCGCCGTGTTTCTCTACAGCGGCTATTCGGTCGGACTGCGGTTGAAACCGGTGATGCATTGGCAGAGCCTGATGCTGGCCCTGTCGGTTGCGGCACTCGTCACTTCGCTGCCGTTCTTCCTGTGGGAGGTCGTCGCCGGCAAGGTCATCATGCCCGATGCGCGCGGCTGGACCGTCATCGTCTATACGGCGATCGGCGCCTCCGTCGTTTCGCAGATCTTCTACATCAGAGGCAACGAACTGATCGGCGCCAACCGCGCCGGCCTGTTCATCAATCTGGTGCCGATCTTCGGCACGCTGCTGTCGGTGCTGATCGTCGGCGAGACGTTCCACCTCTATCAGGCACTGGCTTTGGTGCTCGTGCTGGGCGGCATCGGGCTTGCCGAATACAGCGGGCGCAAGATGGCGGTGGCGGACCACCGCAGATGACATGTGGCGGCTGACGCTCTCCCCGTTGCAGCGATTCACGCGAACAGCATGGATCTAGCCAATGGCCCGGAAACAGCGGCATAAACCCTGCCGCGTCCTCACTTGGAACATTTCACCTCCAGCGGAGTTTGAACGGCAGGGAGGCGACATGATGAGCCCGAACCCTCGCAGCACGGCAAGCATTGCCGGTCACCCTATCCATCCCATGCTGATTCCGTTTCCGATTGCCTTTTTTGTCGGCGCCTTCGTTTGCGATCTTATCTTCTGGCGAACAGCCGATCCCGGATGGGTCACCGGGTCGCTTTGGCTTCTCGGCGCAGGCCTGATCGATCATGGCAGCCCTGGCTGCGCTTGCCGGCCTGACGGATGTTCTCGGCGATGTTCAGATCCGCAATCTCACGACGGCATGGCTCCATGCCGGCGGCAATGTACTCGTCGTGTTGATCGAGCTTTACAACTGGTACTCGCGGTATGCCGGCGGAGCGGCGGCCGTGATGCCAACCGGCTTCGTCCTATCGCTGATCGTGGTTCTCATCCTGCTGTTTACGGGCTGGAAGGGTTGGGAACTGGTCTACCGACATCGCGTGGCTGTCTCCGATGGATCCGACGAGTTGACCTGAACCGGCCGCCGCGGCGGCCGGCCTCAACGAGGGGGTCGGCGACCGCCTGTCCTCGATCACATCGCGTTGATGTCGAACTGCAGCCGCTTGGCCGAGTCGATCGACTTATGCGCCTTGACCTTTTCCAGCACGGCTTCCGGGAACGGCGCGTCGAGATAGAGCAGCGCTATGGCATCGCCGCCCGGCCGGTTGCGGCCGAGCTGGAAGTTGGCGATGTTGACGCCGTTCTCGCCGCAGACGGTGCCGAGCAGGCCGATGATGCCCGGCGCGTCGGCATTGGTGGTGTAGAGCATGTGCTGGCCGACCTCGGCATCGAGGTTGATGCCCTTGATCTGGATGAAGCGTGGCTTGCCATCCGAGAAGCATGTGCCGGCGATCGAGCGCGTCATGTGCTCGGTCTTCACCGTAAGCTTGATGTAGCCGTCGAACACGCCCGATTTGTCGCGCTTGACCTCGGCGACGATGATGCCGCGCTCCTTCACCATGATCGGCGCCGACACCATGTTGACGTCGGAGACCTGAGGCCGGATCAGCCCGGCGAGTGCGGCGCTGATCAGCGCGCGCGTATTCATCGTCGCGGTGGAGCCGTCGAACAGGATCTCGACCTCCTTGATCGGATCCTCGGTGACCTGGCCGACGAAGGCGCCGAGCACTTCGGCAAGCTTGACGAAAGGCTTCAGCCGCGGCGCCTCCTCGGCGGTGATCGACGGCATGTTGATGGCGTTGGAGACGGCGCCCTTGATCAGATAGTCGGCCATCTGCTCGGCAACCTGGAGCGCGACATTCTCCTGGGCCTCCGTCGTCGAGGCGCCGAGATGCGGCGTCGCCACCACATTCTCCATGCCGAACAGTTCGTTGTTCTCGGCCGGTTCGACCTCGAAGACGTCGACGCCGGCGCCGGCCACCTTGCCGCTCTTCAGCGCCGCGATCAGGTCGGCCTCGACGACCAGCCCGCCACGAGCGCAGTTAATGATGCGCACGCCCTTCTTCATCTTGGCGATCGCCGCGGCATCGATGATGTTGCGCGTCTTGTCGGTCAGCGGCGTGTGCAGGGTGATGAAATCGGCGCGGGCGAACAGTTCGTCGAGCTCGACCTTGTCGACGCCAAGCTCCTCGGCACGGCTGTCCGACAGGAACGGGTCGAACGCGATGACGTGCATCTTGAGGCCAACGCCGCGCGTCGCGACGATCGAACCGATGTTGCCGCAGCCGATGACGCCCAGCGTCTTGCCAGTGATCTCGACGCCCATGAATCGGTTCTTTTCCCATTTGCCGGCATGGGTCGAAGCGTTGGCTTCCGGTATCTGGCGGGCAAGCGCGAAGATCATTGCCACCGCATGTTCGGCTGTCGTGATCGAATTGCCGAACGGCGTGTTCATCACGATGATGCCCTTGCGGCTTGCCGCCGGGATATCGACATTGTCGACGCCGATGCCGGCACGGCCGATGACTTTGAGATTGGTAGCGGCGTTGATCAGTTTTTCGGTGACCTTGGTCGCCGAGCGGATGGCGAGGCCATCATACTGGCCGATCACTTCGGCGAGCTTTTCCTTGTCCTTGCCGAGATCGGGCAGATAGTCGACCTCGACGCCACGATCCTTGAATATCTGCACGGCGGTGGGGGAGAGTTTGTCTGAGACGAGAACGCGGGGCGCCATGGCGGCCTCCTTGAAATGGATTTGATCCTGATGGGAATGGGCGACCCGAAGGCCGCCGCGAATGATCTCAGGCCGCCGCTTTGAGCGACGCCTTCTGCGCGGCGAAGGCCCAGTCGAGCCAGGGCAGCAGCGCCTCGAGATCCGACGTCTCGACCGTCGCGCCGCACCAGATGCGCAGGCCGGGCGGTGCGTCGCGATAGGCACCGATATCGTAGGCGACGCCTTCCTTGTCGAGCACCGACACCAGCCCCTTGGCGAAAGCCGCCTGCCCCTCGGCGTCGAGCGCGGACACGTCCGGGTCGGTGAAGGACAGGCAGACGGACGTGTTCGACCGTGTCGCCGGCTGGACGGCGAGATGACCGAGCCAGGAGGATTTGCCGACAAAGCGATCGAGGACGGCCGTATTGGCATCCGCCCTGGCGATCAGCGCGTCGAGACCGCCGGTCGACTTCGCCCAGTTGAGCGCATCGAGGTAATCCTCGACGCACAGCATCGAGGGGGTGTTGATGGTCTCGCCCTTGAAGATGCCTTCGATCAGCTTGCCGCCCGAGGTCAGGCGGAAGATTTTCGGCAGCGGCCATGAAGGCTTGTAGGTCTCCAGCCGCTCGACGGCGCGAGGCGACAGGATCAGCATGCCGTGAGCGCCCTCGCCGCCCAGCACCTTCTGCCAGGAGAAGGTGACGACATCGAGCTTTTCGAAGTCGAGCCTCTGCGCGAATGCGGCGGAAGTCGCATCGCAGACGGTCAGGCCCTTGCGGTCCGCGGGAATGAAATCGCCGTTCGGCACGCGCACGCCCGACGTGGTGCCGTTCCAGGTGAAGACCACATCGCGGTCGAAATCGATCTTGGTGAGATCAGGCAGTTCGCCGTAGCCGGCTTCGATCTTGCGCACGTCGGCGAGCTTCAACTGCTTGACCACGTCGGTGACCCAGCCGGAGCCAAAGCTCTCCCAGGCGACCATGTCGACGCCGCGCTCGCCAAGCAGCGACCACAGCGCCATCTCGACCGCGCCGGTGTCCGACGCCGGCACGATGCCGATGCGGTAACCCGCCGGGACCTGGAGAATTTCCCGCGTCAGCTCGATCGCCTGTTCGAGCTTGGTCTTGCCGATCTTGGCGCGGTGGGAACGGCCGAGCGCGGCATTGTTCAGCGCCTCGACCGACCAGCCGGGACGTTTTGCACAGGGACCTGAGGAAAAATTGGGGTTTGCCGGACGGAGTCCGGGCTTCGTATGCGTCGTCATCGTGGTCTATCCTTCCAGATAGTGGCCCCTCGTTGGGGAGGGGTGGCCCACGGACGGCGATATGCGTTCAGACTTCGGGCGTCAAGAGGAAAGTTTTTGTCGCTGCCGGGATACCGGCGATCCCTGATCAGGATGTCGTGACTTCAGACGCAAACGGCGGACCCCGAAAGATCCGCCGTCTGCGTTTTCGTGCATGCCGTACCTACTACCAAAGATCGTAGCGCAGCCCAAGCTTGACCTGATGATTGCTGATCCCCTTGCGGATCGGATAGGAATCTAGGCTCTCGGCGGCTACATATTCGGCGTCCGGGGCGGAGAAATACTGATAGCCCAGGTCGACGGAAACGTTCTTCGATACCTGATAGGCGAGGCCCGCATTCAGCGTGTAGGCCAGCGAGTACTGGGTCTTGCTGTCACTTACAGCAAAATCGTCCGTGTCGTCGCCATTGTCGGTGAAATAGCTTGCCGACAGGGTGCGCTTGCTGCGGACGATGCCGATACCGGCGCCGAGATAGGGTGTGATGCCGACATAGGTGCCAAGATCGACATAGCCGTTGAGTATGCCCGACAAGGCGTAGTTCTTAAGGGATGCCGACGCCACGGTCGGCTCTGCGGCAGTCGCTGAATCGTCATAGCCGACGCCGATCTCGTTGCCGGGCAGATAGCCGAGATTGAGGTCGGCGCGCAGATAGTCGTTGAAATGGTAGCCGAAGCCGATGCTGGCAAAGATCGGATCTTCCTTGTCGCTGAAGGCTGCGGTTTCGGTGGCGAAATCATGATTGTCGAAGCTCTTCTGCGCCAGATAGGAGACGTCGCCGCGCAGATACCAGCCGGAACCGACCTCGACCGGGACGTAGTCGGGCGCCTGGTCGACATAGATCGGCGGATCGTAGTCGGCCGCGTGCACCGGCGTCAGCGGCAGGAAGGCCAGTGCACCGAGCGCCAGCGCCATACGCGATGTAAGTTTCATGGTCCCCGACTCCCGAATTTGGCGCAGCCCGCAATCGCAGCGGCAGCCATCGTTTCAAGGAGCATTGTTAACCATAGTGGTTAAGTGCCGGTTAAGGCTAACAGAGCGTTAGCGAATTCATTTCCCCTGTCGATTCCAGGCGGCCCAACGAAAAACCGCCCGGCTGAGGCCGGGCGGTTTGTGAAGAATGCAAGTAATGTAGATGCTGTTACTTGGTGTAGATCGGCTCGGGTTCGGGCTGGTAGGCCACGACCGGCGCGGCGCAACCGTTGCTGCCACCGAACTGGTAGCGCAGGCCACCGCGCACTTCGTGCGTGTTGATGCCACGATCGAAGCCGGGACCGGAGCTGGTGATGTTCCAGTCGAACATGCGGCCGCCCTGAATATGGGAGAAGCGGTAGCCGGCATCGAGAATGATCTTGTCGGTCAGGCAGTACGAAGCGCCGGCCATCAGACCGTAGGCGAAACGCCAGCTTGATCTGCCGGGATTGAACTCGGTGGTGTTCGGGTCATAGACATCATCCCACTTGACGCGGGCGCCGCCGATGCCGGCGCCAACGTAAGGCGTGATGCCATGGTAGGTGCCGAGATCGACATAGGCGTTGGCAAGCAGCAGCAGGGCGCTCATCTTCGATACTTCGGTCGAAGTACCGTTGATGTCCGAGGTGCCGCCGTTGAAGTTCGACTTGAACCAATAGTCGGCCGTCAGGTCGGTCCGGAAGTGGTCGTTGATCTTGTAACCAACGCCGGCACCGAGCGAGAAACCGCCCTTGAGCTTGCCGAAATCGAAACTTCTGGTGCCGGGCGTGACCGTACAGTTACAGGGATCGACGGTGTAGGTCATATAGTCGATGCCGCGCACGGTCGACTTGTGATAATCGATATCGCCGCGGATATACCAGCCGCCGACCTCGACCGGCTGCTCGTAGATGGCCTGAGGCGGAGCCTCTTCAACCATCGGCTCCGGCAGATCGGCCGCGAACAACGGCCCTGCCAACCCTGCGAACAGGAAGGCGAGCAGGGCCTTTCTTGCTGTCTTGAACATGCTTGTCACCCCTGAGAAGCTCGGAACGGCGAACCCGCCCGAAATGCGATTGGCTTTCAGTCGTGGATAATGAATTGCAAAGGTTAAAAGGCGTTTAACCCTGTTGCTTAACCACGAATCTCGAAACTTCTAGGGATAGGCGCGAGATTTACGGACACCGAACAAAGTGGCGGCTGACAAGAAAAAGCCCGCCGAGGGGCGGGCCTTGGACCGGTTAAGGGAGCGCGGCGCGCCTGGTTGTCAGATCCACGTCCTGCTGGACGCGCTGGGATCAAGCGGCGCTGCGCGTTTCCGAGATGATGTCCACTATGCCATTGACCACGGACTCGACCAGTTGCGGGTCGTCGCCTTCGGCCATCACGCGGATCAGCGGCTCTGTCCCTGATGGCCGGATAACCAGCCGTCCGGTCTTGCCGAGGCGGTTGCGGGCGTCTTCGATGGCGGCCTTGACCGGCGCCTCCTCAAGCGGCTTGCCGCCGGAAATGTGGACGTTCTTCAGGAGTTGCGGCACGGGTTCGAATTTCTTCGACAGTTCGCTGACCGGCCGCCCCTGCCGCTTGATGCAGGCGAGCACCTGCAGCGCCGAGACCAGGCCGTCGCCGGTCGTCGAAAAGTCGGACAGCACGATATGACCCGACTGTTCGCCGCCGACATTCAAGCCATGCGCACGCATATGCTCGACGACATAACGGTCGCCGACCTTGGTGCGGTGCAATTGCAGCTTCATGTCGCCGAGGAAGCGTTCGAGGCCCAGATTGGACATCACGGTTGAGACGACACCACCGCCGGCAAGCCGCCCGCTCTGGTGCCAGGATTCGGCGATCAGCGCCATGATCTGGTCACCATCGACGATCGCGCCGTTTTCATCGACGATGACGACACGATCGGCGTCGCCGTCGAGCGCGATGCCGATGTCGGCGCGCACTTCGTGCACCTTCTTTTGCAGGCCGGCCGGATGGGTCGAGCCGCATTCCTTGTTGATGTTGAAGCCGTTGGGCTCGACATTGATGGCGACGACTTCGGCGCCCAGTTCCCACAGCGCCTCGGGCGCCACCTTGTAGGCCGCGCCATTGGCGCAATCGACAACGATCCTCAAGCCGGCGAGCGACATCGAGCGCGGCAAGGTGCGCTTGGCGAATTCGATGTAGCGGTCATGCACGCCGTCGACGCGCTTGGCGCGGCCAAGCCCGTCGGAATCGGCGAGCGCCAGTTCGATATCCTTGTCGAGCATGCTCTCGATGCGCTCCTCGATTTCGTCGGAGAGCTTGTAGCCGTCGGGTCCGAACAGCTTGATGCCGTTGTCGTAATAGGGGTTGTGCGAGGCCGAGATCATGACGCCGATATCGGCGCGCAGCGAACGCACCAGCATGGCGACAGCCGGCGTCGGGATCGGGCCGAGCAGGAACACGTCCATGCCGGCGGCACAAAGACCGGCGACCATGGCATTCTCGATCATATAGCCGGAAAGCCTGGTGTCCTTGCCGAGCACGACACGATGTCGATGGCTGCCGCGCTGGAAGGAAAGGCCGGCGGCCATGCCGACCCGCATAGCGATTTCAGCCGTCATCGGAAACTTGTTGGCGCGTCCGCGAATGCCGTCCGTGCCGAAATAATTCCCTGCCATGCTAGTCAGCTTCCTCGACGTTTCTTCCCCGGCACGTCATGCCACAATTGGCCAGGGCGCTATGATCACATTGTGTGATTATACGTTACCAATCCTTAGAAAACCATTGTTGTGCACTGCACACACGTGGCCGCAACCTGACATGCCCAGACTGCCATGTTGCAATATACAAGTCATGCGAGCCTTTCAGCGCGGATGCACCAGGAAAATCTTGCTCTGAACCAGACAACGGACAACGATTTCATCACCTTATCGGGAGAAACCGGTTTTCGGCGATATATACGCCACTTAGCATCTGGCGCAACCGCCCGTTGAGCGATATTGATCTGCAGGGACGTATCATGGGCTGCTGCAACGGAGAAACGCTATGCTCATCCACCGACTTGCCACTTTGACCGGCCTCGCCGTCGCGACCTTGTTCCTGGCCGCGCCAGCCAACGCACTGACGATGGCCGAGTGCAGCACGAAATACAACGCCGCCAAGGATGCGGGGACACTCGCCGGCGCGACCTGGAACCAGTTCCGCAAGGCTCAGTGCGGCACCGACGCCGCCGCGACGACCGACGCCAAGCCGGCCGATACCACGAAGGCTGCCGAGACGAAGCCGGCCAAGGCAGCCAAGGCTGCCGCCGCTGCGGACGACAGCACGGCCAAGGGCCTGACGGCGAAGGAATGCAGCACCAAATACCAGGCGGCGAAGGCTGCCGGCACGCTGAACGGCATGAAGTGGAACGACTTCCGCAAGTCCGAATGCGCCGCCGGTGCATCCGCCGCTGCCGCCGCCAAGCCGGCAACCACCAAGGCTGCCGCGGCCCCCGCCGACGGCAAGGGTCTGAGCATGGCCGAATGCAGCACCAAGTATCAGGCCGCCAAGACGGCCAGCACGCTGAAGGGCATGAAGTGGAACGACTTCCGCAAGACCGAATGCGGCGCCGGCGCATCGGATGACGACACGGTGCCGGCCGCCGACGAGGCCAGCTACACCACGGAGCCGGCGAAGCCGACGACGGCTGCGCCCAAGGGCGTCAAGTTCCCGTCCGCGATCTCGGCGAAATATGCCAGCGAGACCCCCGGAAAGGGCCGCATGCACACCTGCCTCGACCAGTATTATGTCCTCAAGGACGCCAACGCGCTCGGCGGCCTGAAGTGGATCCAGAAGGGCGGCGGCTTCTACAGCCTGTGCAATGCCAAGCTGAAGGGCTGATCGCTTAGCCATAGTCTCCAAACAAAGGCCCGCGCATCGCAAGATGCGCGGGCCTTTTTTGTTGCGCGAAGACGCACGCTGCCTTGCTCGCATCTGCATGTCGCCGGGCTGCTGGCATCATCAATTCGCCTACACTGCCCACCGCCAAGCTCATCGGTAGTCCGTAAAGATTCTGGTTGAACATATAGAGAACAAACCATATACAAAAAGACGCCAAACTTATTATCAACCAGGAGGGTCTTATGCACGGTTTGAAATTGGCGGTATTGGCTGCGACCGCATTTGTCGCTTGGAGCGTCGCCCCCGCAAGCGCACTGACGATGAAGGAATGCGGCGAGACCTATCGAACAGCCAAGGAAGGCGGCACTCTGAACGGCATGGACTGGACGGCTTTTCGCAAGGAGAAGTGCGCGACATCAGCAGCGGACAGTGTCAGCGAGGATACGGTCAAAACCGAGCCGCAGACGAAAAAGGAAACCAGCGCGGCGGTCGCCCCCACTGTAGCGCCCGCGGGCGTGACATTCCCGACCACGCTGGCCGGCGAGTTCAAGACCGAAAAGCCCGCGAAGGCGCGCATGAAGACCTGTCTGCAGGGCTACCATGGCAACAAGGACGCGGGCACGTTGAACGGCCTTCGCTGGATCCAGAAGGGCGGCGGTTATTACAGCCTGTGCAATGCCAAGCTGAAGAGCTGAGCGACAAGGCATCTGAAGAAGAGAAGGCCTGCGAACCGCAGGGTTCGCGGGCCTTTTTGTTGCCTTCGAGGGCACGCCAGCGGCGACGTTGCCAATCTCCCCCCTTGCGGGGGGAGATTGGCTATCACCTAGGCTTTCGCCAATCGTCACCGTCGCAGATGCGAGGTCGCGGACAACTCCTCCTCAACGCCAAAAACAAAAAACGCCGCGGAGTAAGCCGCGGCGTTCGATGAAATCAGTGGTCAAGCTCAACTCGACGGCTGCGGTTCCATACCGCCTTCGGGCTCAGGACCCTTCTTTCGCCGGCCGCCGGACTTCGGCACGGCCGAGCCACGGCTCGGCGGCGTATCGTCGCCGAGGTCGCGCGCGGGCTTGTGGCCGGCGATCAACTGCTTGATCTCCTCGCCGGACAGCGTCTCGTATTCCAGCAGGCCCTGCGCCAGCGCGATCCATTCCTTCTTCTTCTTGGTCAGGATGGACTTCGCCGACGAATAGGCCTCGTCGATCAGGCGGCGCACTTCGGCATCGATGATCTGCGCCGTTTCTTCCGAGACGTTCTGCGTGCGGGCCACGGAATGCCCAAGGAACACTTCTTCCTGGTTGTCGCCATAGGCGACATGGCCGAGCTTGTCGGAAAAGCCCCAGCGCGTGACCATGGCGCGGGCCAGCTTGGTCGCCTGCTCGATATCCGAAGAGGCTCCGGAGGTGATGTTCTCCTTGCCGAACTTGAACTCCTCGGCGACGCGGCCGCCCATCATGATGGCGAGACGCGAGATCATGTATTTGTAGCTCATCGAATAGCGGTCGCCTTCGGGCAACTGCATGACCATGCCGAGCGCGCGACCGCGTGGAATGATCGTGGCCTTGTGCAGCGGATCGGCCGATGGCACGTTGAGCGCGAGAATGGCGTGGCCGGCCTCATGGTAGGCGGTCAGCTCCTTCTCGGCCTGGGTCATGGCCGACGAGCGGCGCTCGGCGCCCATCATGATTTTGTCCTTGGCGTCCTCGAATTCGGCCATGGTGACGAGGCGCTTGTTGCGCCGTGCCGCCATCAGCGCGGATTCGTTGACGAGGTTCATCAGATCGGCGCCGGAAAAGCCCGGCGTACCGCGCGCGATCACCTTGAGGTCGACATTGGGCGCCAGCGGCACGTTGCGCACATGCACCTTGAGGATCTTCTCGCGGCCGACGATGTCAGGGTTCGGCACCACGACCTGGCGGTCGAAGCGGCCTGGCCTGAGCAGGGCGGGGTCAAGCACGTCGGGCCGGTTGGTGGCGGCGATCAGGATGAGGCTTGCGTTGGATTCGAAGCCGTCCATCTCGACCAGCAGCTGGTTCAGCG
>NZ_RZQI01000531.1:0-4234 GCF_003998335.1 Mesorhizobium sp. M7A.F.Ca.CA.002.05.1.1
GGCAAAGCCATTATGGCGCACCGCCAGATTTCGCCATCGAGTGCCCAGGTCGCCCTGCTGATTGCTGGCACCCTCGTTGCTGCGGCGCGGACGCAGACGCGACGGAGATGGCTGCGGCTCGGCTGGGGGAAAGCCGACAACCGATCTGCGAGATGCGCGCCACCGCAAACTATGTCCAAGGCGGCGCCCCATTTCGAAAAAACGAAATCGGCACCGTGCTCGACCACCAAAACCTCGGCTAGATACGGTTCAAGCACACCAAACTCGTTGGGAAGGAGACTGCTCTCCGTTCGTCCGGCGACCTGCCCGAACCTAGCGACCCAAGCCTCCACGATGCAGCGGGCAGCAACCTTGAGGTCGCGGTCTTCTAGCCGGACGAAGGGCGCTTGGTGCCGATCTGCACGATACTGATCCAGGTGGGTCATTTGTCGCTCCGACTTCAGAGGTAGCGTCTCATTCTCAGTAGATCGTGAGAGCCGGAATGTATTACAGTTGAAACCGCTGATTTTCAGAAGGAACGGTTTGCCGCACACATTCTCCGTTCATGCGGTCCGATAGGACGCAGAAATTTCGGAAGCACCGCGAGCCGGAACCGGAATTGGCTATCATGTATCAAACCGCCGTCGAAAAAGTGGGGACGGCCTTTTCGAGGTGTGACACCCGCGGCGACTGAAAGCAGGCGCGACGAGCAGCCTGCGGCACGGGGCCTGCTGGACGGGCCTTGGCTGGCGATCCCGGAGGTAGACCAGCCGGAGCGGGTATCCGCCCGCGGAAAATGCGAATGCTAGGGCCATCCTGCATGGAGAAGGAAATCGGCGCATCTGGCGATGTCGTCGACGTTCAGCGCACTACGGCAACCGTCAGGCTCTACCGGCGGAGATCATCGGTATCACCGATGAGATGGTAGGTGGACAAACGGTCGATCCCGCCGCTCTCGGTGCGCTTGTCGATCTGGCCAATCTCGTCAATTCGCCACAGTGCGGGTTTCGACAGGCGTCTATCGCAATCTTTATCCCGAAACCATGCGTGTGCCCGGTAACCGAAGTCGCTCGCCGGATCACGGGGTTTGAAGGGACCAGACCTGTTCCATGATTGAAATCGCGCGGACGACGATTGCCACGCCGTTTCCATGAATGGTGTCGCGAGATCAATGTCGCTTATACCGACAGATTCCGGTTTTTCGATCCGCTCGAAGCCTTCGGTGAGTATCCCGAAAGAGGCGCCCAGGACATCGATCGAGTTCTCGCTCGTCGTTACGGAGTCTTGCGGGGGGAACCACGGGATCTCCAGTCGGAGGAGGAGCTCTTGCCGGGGAGGGGGAGCGACAAGGCCTGGGCTTCCGACGTGGACCGCGTTGATGTCCTGGGCTGGTGCGATATTTACCTGGAAGGAGCAGTAGCGTCTTTTGAGAACGCGGCAGCAATTTCCATATCGCCGGGCGGAAGGATATCTGGCCAGCGGCCGAGGTTCCTCAGTTCCTCGCCGTGCAAGGCGAAGTGAGCCACGGGGGGACGTCAAAGCTGGAATGCGTCGCCACCGGGAATCCTGTGCGCGCAGGTGACTCTGCATCCTCCACCTCCTGAAGAGAGCAATTGCGTTCAGGACGGAATACGATCGCAGATATTGGCACCCGAAGGCGGGCGGCAGCGCCGGCGCCATGTTCCGCGCGCCCTTTGCAGAAGCCGCGAGGTTCCTATGCGTCCTAGCTTTTCCGGTTCCGGGCCTGCGCTAGGCGGTTGCGACCTGAGCCGGTGCGGGCCTATTCGCTGTGGATGCAACGGCCACGGCCTTGTCGGCGCCAGTAGATGATGACCGCGGCATCGACTGCAACCATCACCAATGTGCCGATGCCTGTGCGAAAGCGGAGTGGTGTGGTGCTTGGAAGACATGACCACATTCACGCCAGTCTTGACGCTTGTGTGGCGTCTCTCGCGACGAAGACAAGTAAAAAGACGATTGCAGCAGGAATAACAACGCCGCCCAACCCTATCATTTGAAAGACGATGGCGCCCACGGCCACACCGATGAAGAAACCCGCAATGATCATGAAAGTCGGCAGCAGATTCAGTGAAAGGGAGCGGTTCAAAATGCTATCCGCCAGGTCTATGGACAATTGGGTTGTGTTAGTTGTCATTACGTTGGTCGACCCGTAGCCGGTCAGCAACAACCGTGCCGTGGCGCTCTGCACACCCATGGCCGCGAGCCCGAACAGAGCAACCTCCGCATTCAGTCCATCCGATGCCCGGAACAGCCAAGTCGCTGCAAGTACAGTTAGTAGCACCGCCTCGACACCTAGCATGACCGTTAGGGCTAAACGATCAGTGCGGGCGACCAAGCGTACGACAAAAGTTGCGAGCATGCCGGAAACGAGGAACACTGGTATCGCGAGTACTTTTAGCCCGTACTTGTCATTGGGGTTCAAGAGTTCAGAGCCTGCAACAACAAAGCTCCCCGTCGCCTGCGCAACAAAAAATCCCTGGAAAGCTAGGAAACTGCAGGCATCCACAAAACCTGCCACGAACGCCAGGGTGGCCGGTAAGATCGGCTTCGGGATCAAGGTTGGTTTGGTCGGTTCACGAACGATGGAGCTATGCATCTGAGAGCGGCCCTTCGGTGGTTCTACCATCGCGGTATCAAGGACAGCCTACACACGGGGCGGCAAGATAAGAATCCTCCCCATGTATATTGTTTAGACCAATGATTATTATCTCTGGTATGCGCAAGTACGATGGCGTTGATTGATGGTACAGATGGTTTCGAAGGGATAATGTCAGCTGCATGATACGAACATTGTGCGCAAATCCCTAAAAGGCGAGGCTAAATACGCGTGCTTGTGGCTGTTATGTTGCGCCTCGGCCTAAGCCTGGGTCTTTGTATTTGAAGAGCCAGCGAAAGGTGCGCATCAGGGGTTGTCAGACCGCTCGGTGGCGTCGCCGCCCCCGAGGGCTTGGGGCTTGCTACCCGAAGTCCTGTAGCAGTTCGATGCTGGCGGTGGCGAGACATACCGAAGCTAAATGAACAACGAGAGTCTTGATGGCTCACATAGAATCGGCCTTGCGGTCGCGGTAGTGCGCGAAGCTCAGCTAACGAGTTCATTCCGGGAGGGCGTGTGTTCCAGCAGTCGAAGCCCCTTCATTCACTTTCGGGGAGGGCCTGCGTGACGTAGCGGTTGCCACTGTGATGGCGGGTCTTACCCCGGAACACCCAATAGGCATGGGCTTGATAGGCCAGGACGATCGGGATGACGATCATGAGCCCGGTACCGGCGAAAGCTAGCGTCTGAGGATCGGCGGCGCCGTTCCAGATGGTGATTTGTCGCGGCACGACATAGGGCCACAAGCTGACGACGAGGCCGCCGAAACCGAGCAGGAAGATGACCAGCGCCAGCAGGAAGACCTCGGCTTCGCGGCCGATCCAGATGCGGCGCCAGATGGTCAGCAGCGCGGCGACCGTGAGCGACGGCACGGGTGCGAGGAAAGCGATGTTCGGCCAGGCGAACCAACGCGCGGCGACCTCCGGAACACTCCAAGCGCTCCACCCACTGACCGCGAGCATCATGCCGGAGGTGAGGATCAACGCAGAATGGGCGATCTCGCGGGCGAACACCTGCGTCGGCCCATCCGTCTTCCAGATCAGCCATCCGGCGCCGAGCAGCGCGTAACCGCCGACCAGCCCGGCTCCGCAGGCAAGGCCGAGCAGGCTGACGAAATCGAACGTGCCGCCGGCGAATATGCCGTTCTCAATCGTCACCCCGTTGATCAGGCTGCCGAGGATAAGCCCCTGACAGAGCGTTGCGAGCAGCGATCCACCGGCGAAGGCGATGTCCCAGATCCAGCGGAATTCGCCTGCTTGCAGACGGAATTCGAAGGCGATGCCCCGGAAGATCAAGGCGAACAACATGAACATTACCGGCAAATAGAAGGCGGGCAGCAGAACGTAGTAGCCGGCGGGAAAGGCGGTAAGCAGCAGCGTGCCGCCCATGACCAACCAAGTCTCGTTGGAGTCCCACACGGGTTCGATGCTGGCCATCATCAGGTCGCGATCCTCGTTGCGCGGCGCAAGCAGGAACAGCATGCCGACGCCGAGATCAAAGCCGTCGGCCAGCACGTAGATGGTGACGCAGAACGCCGCGAGTGCTGCGAACAGCACAGGAAGATCGGCTGCGAAGAATGCGGACATGGCTTACTCTCCTGATGCGAGGCGGGTTTTGTCGGCGAGCGCGACAGCCGGAGCC
>NZ_RZQI01000532.1:0-4225 GCF_003998335.1 Mesorhizobium sp. M7A.F.Ca.CA.002.05.1.1
ACATTGTTCGACCGCGCCGGAGAAAATTGACGAATGGCGGACGAGGGTCGCACCAGGATAATTCCCAGCGGAATGCCGCAGTCGGCCGCCATGCTGGCCGACGTCAAACGGGCGATGGCGACCACCGCAAGCCTCAACCGCTTGACCTTCAACGACGCGGCTGAAGTCCGGACCCTGTTCAGCGAACTCATTGGCAGGAAGGTCGACGACAGCTTCCTGCTGATCCCGCCCTTCTACACGACCGGCGGATCCGATATCCGCGTCGGGCGCAATGTCTTCATCAATCAGAACTGCACCTTTTATGATCTTGGCGGGCTCGACATCGCCGACGATGTCATGATCGGGCCGAATGTCAGCCTCATCACCTCGGGCCATCCCCTCGAACCGTCGCGGCGTCGCGCCTTCACGACCGCAAAGCCGGTCGTGATCGAACGCAATGTCTGGATCGCGGCCGGCGCGACGGTCATCGGCGGCGTGACGGTGGGCGAAAACTCGGTTGTCGCGGCGGGTTCCGTGGTCACTAGGAACGTTCCCCCGAACACGCTTGTCGGGGGAAACCCGGCCAACGTCATCAGGTCGATTGCCGAATGAGGGCGCGACTTTTCATCGGGCGGCCGGACCGACAGATCGTAGTGACATCGTCGCTATGCTATGCTGTTAACGCAGGGAAGGAGCCCATTCATGCGCAAGGACTTCATGCTCGAAGCGTTGCAGCGTGCCACTGAAGACACGTTGCTCAACCGCGACATCTTTGCTGTCGAGCCGGATGTCTACGCCGCTTTTCTGGAACGTCTCGACGCGCCGCAGCATCCGAACCACCGGTTGCGCCGCACCATGACGACAAAGCCTCCATGGGACGCTGCATGACGCTGATGATCACGCTCCGCGCCAATCGCCACCGGCCGCTTAGGATGCCGAAGACCAGAGCGCGGCCTCCAAGACCAGATACCCGCCCAGCATCAGCAGCCCGGCGAAGAACACCGTGCGAAACGTCTCGACGCTCATCGCCTGGCGCAGCGCCTGGCCGGCGAACATGCCGGCGAGCGCCGGCGCAAGCGCCAGGACCGATCCCGCCAGTTGCATTGTCGGCGATGCGAACGCGCCTGCCTTGAACAACCCAAGGGCAAGAGCCGCCGTCGACACAGTGAAGGACAGGCCGAGCGCTTGGATGAGGTCTTCCCGGCCCAGCCGCAGCGATTGCAGATAGGGCACGGCCGGGATGACGAAGACCCCGGTGGCGCCGGTGACCAGCCCGGTCGCCACACCGACCAGCGGTGACACCAACGCCTCGTGGCGCGCCGGCGTGGTGAAGCCAAGCTTGAGCAGGCCGAGAATGGCGTAAAGCACCAGCGCCGCACCGAGCCCGGCCGAGGCAACGCCAGAGTGTGTGCCGGTGAGCAGACCGGCCCCGGCGACGGTGCCAAGCACGACGCCGGCCATCATCGTCCACAACCGCTTGCACAGCCCGCCGAAGGATGGGCCGGTGAACAACTGCCAAAGATTGGTGACCAGCGACGGGATCAAGAGCAGGGCAGCCGCCTGCGCCGGCGGCATCGTTACCGCCAGCAGCCCCATCGCCACGGTCGGCAGCCCCATGCCGACGACACCCTTGACGAAGCCCGCGGCAAGGAAGACCGCGCCGATCCAGGCGATGACGCCGACGCTCAGCACGGTCGTTCCTTCGGGGTGCCGCTTCGATCAGTCATGCAACAGCATGTCCGCCGCATCATCGTCGGGTGCGGGTTTTGCAGGCGTTGCTTCATGGTGGACAGGGGCAGCCATCGCCACGCAACCGCGCTGGCCGGGCTCCGCTCGCGCCATGGCAAGCGAGGCCACCGCGATCGCAAGCACGATCGCCGCGCTTTCAAGTATGCCGGGTCCATGCCGGCCTGTCGCCTTTTCGCTCATCGCGCATCTCCATCGCAAAAGATTTGACTGACATGCCGGCCGCCCACAATGTGGAAGTTACGCCGTCAGCCTTCGCCTGCGCCGAAGGCTGAAGCCCTGCAGGAGAAGAAAGATGCGCTTCGATCTTACCGATCTCCGGCTGTTCCTGCTGGTCGCCGAGCGCGGCAGTATCACCCATGGTGCCGAACTTGCGGGGCTGGCGCTCGCCTCCGCCAGCGCCCGCATCAAGGGCATGGAGGAAAGCCTCGGCGCGCCGCTTTTAGAGCGGCGGCGGCGCGGCGTGGTGCCGACGGCCGCCGGGCAGGCGCTGCTGCACCATGCGCGGGCGGTGCAGAACCAGATCGAGGCGATGGCCGGCGATCTCGGCGCCTATGCCACGGGCTTGCGCGCCCGCGTGCGGCTGATGGCCAACACGGCCGCCACCAGCGCGCTGCTGCGCGACATGCTGCCGGCCTTCCTCGTCGCGCATCCCGGCATCGACATCGACCTCGACGAGCGCCCCAGCCACGAGATCGCAGAGGCGGTGGCAAGCGGTGCCGCCGATCTCGGCATCGCCGCGACCTGGGCCGGCCTTTCGCATCTGGAGCAGAAGCCGTTCTTCATCGACAGGCTCATGGTGATCGCCGCGCGAGACTGGCCCGACCTCGAAGGCAATACGGCCAGCCTCGGCGACCTGCTCGGCGAAGCCTTTGTCGGCCTGAGCGCCGGCCATCCCTTGCAGGAGCACATCACCCGTCAGGCCGCCCGCCTTGGCGGCCATCTGCACTTCCGCATCCGCGTGCCCGGCCTCGACAATGTCTGCCGGCTGGTCGCCCAGGGCGCCGGCATCGCCATCGTGCCCGAAAGTGCCGCGCGCCGCTCCGCCCGCACGCTGCGCAGCCTACGGTTGACCGACGACTGGGCAACACGCCAGCTCAACCTCTGTGCCCGCCGCTTCGAGGATCTGACGCCACAGGCAAAACTGCTGGCGGAGGCGCTGGTGTGAAGTCGCGCTCTACGGCGCTTTGCCCATGGAGCGTAGCGCGTTGATCGCAGCGAGGTATTCGATGAAATGCTTTGGGCAATCGCTTAGCACGAGCCGATAGAGCGGCAACGTCTCGTCGTCACGATGCTGCAGCCGCTGGAATTCCGCTGTGTAGAAATTGGCCTCGCAGACCTGCTCGTTCCTGATGGTTGCATCCGGATCATCAGCCGCCTTCAGTGTCACTTCAGGCGCCTGGTCACCCAGCAGCATGCGGACCAGCGGCGCCGGCCATTTCGTCATGTCGAGCTTTGCCACGCGCAGGATGCTCGACTGCCCGTTGCGGCGCCGGGCAAGGTCCACCCAGATTGCGGAATACGCATCCTGGGGCTGCATTTGGGCGGACTTCTCCAGATCGGCCTGTGCCTTGGCGGCCGGACCAAAGTAGAATCCGGCAATGCCGCGACTTTGATAGAAACCCGCGAATTTTGGGTTTCGACGAACAGCCTCGTTGAAGTTGGCGAAGGCCTCGACATAGTCTGTCTTGTACATACTGGCGATACCCAGCGCTTCGTAGGCGCTGGGATAGTTCGGCGCATAGTGCAACGCCTGAGTGCAATCATTGATCGCGCGATTGTTTTTCGCCATGTACAGCCACACGTAACAGCGCCCGAGATAGGCGGCGGCATCTTCAGGATTGAGGAAGATCGCTTGATCATAGTCCGCGATGGCGGTGTCGTATTTGCCTTTATCGCTCCAGGCCGCGGCACGGTTCCTGTAGGCGCCAGCATAGCCGGCATCTATTGCGATCGCGAGATTGTAATCTGATATGGCGTCATCATATTTATGCCTGGATGCCCAGACGAGGCCCCTGCTGTCGTAGGCTTGCACATAGCCTGGATTGATGGCGATCGCGTAATCGTAGTCCGCCAGCGCAAGATCATACTCGCCTTTGTACGACCAGACCCGACCCCGATTGGTGACGGCTTCGGCATAATGGGGATTGAGGGTGATCGCCTGGCTAAGGTCGGCTAAGGCCCGGTCCGCATCATCGATGTACGACCATAGCAGACCGCGATTGTTGTAGCCGACGGCGTTTTTCGGATCGAGGCTGATCGCCTGATCGTACTCGGCAATGGCCCGCTTGTAGAACATCTTGCTCGCCCAGACATCAGCGCGGTCGCGGTAGATCGAGGCATCCTTTGGATCGAGCCTGATCGCCTGGTCATAGTCAGCAATGGCGCGAGCCTTGTCGCCTTTCTTCATCCAGATCTCGGCGCGCCGTCGAAAGGCGAGGATATGATTCGGATCGAGCGCAATCGCCTGGTCGAGGTCCGCAATGGCGCGGTCATATTC